>CALNBU010001060.1 GCA_937875615.1 uncultured Archangium sp. | reverse complement strand
CCTACCGCCGCGACTGGTCAGAGGCGCTGGCGGCGGTGCTGAGCCCCCGCGTGCGCGACGCGGTGGCCCGCAAGGGCATCCAGCTGGTCGCCTACGGCGACCTCTGAGGCCTCCGCCCCGCCCTCAGCCGATGTCGATGACGCACGCGCACTGTTGCGCGTCCCACACCGTGCCCACGGCGCAGCCACCCGAGGGCGGCGCGCACACCGTACCGTCCGGGTCAGGCGAGCCGTCGCTCCAGTACTTGTAGCTGACTGCCACCTGCACCCCCGACGCGCTGGGGATGCAGTTTCCGAAGAAGACCAGCCGCCGGGTGGCCGGGTCGATGTCCCAGCCGTTCTCCCGGCTGCGCGGTACGTCGGAGGCGTTGCAGGTGCCCCGCGTGGAGGCCACCGCCACCTTGATGGTGGCGGAGATGGGCGGCCGCTGCAGCTGCGTGCCGGTGCCTCCGATGACCGCGTTCAAGATGGCGTCGATGGTGTCGGCCTGCTGCTGCTCCTGCTGCGCGGTGGGGCTGGTGGGGTTGAAGATCTGGATGCTGGCCCGCACGCCGCCGGTGGCGGAGATGAGCTGCCCGTACTTGCTCACCGGGTCCTCCAGCTCGCTCGACGCGCAACTGATGCCGTCGGGGCAGAGGATGCCGTGCGCCACCACTCGCGCGGTCCCCTTCGCGTTGAGCGTGTTGCGCATGGTCGTCGCGCTGACGCTGGAGTGCTCCCGCGTGTCGGTGAGGAACAACACGTGCGTCTGGGCGCTGGTGCGGAGCGGCCCGGGCGGAGGGCTGGTGTCATTCAGGAATCGGGTCATCGACTCGAACCCTTGCTCGCTGCCGCTGCCGCCTTCACCCCACCACACCCCCGCCCCCGAGGACTGGAGGAACCACGAACGCATGGTGGTGACGTTGGAGGTCCAGTCGCGCAGACAGCTCGTGCCGTACGAGCCTCCGTAGCACCCGGTCGAGACCCCGGCCGCGCGCCAGTCGAGCCCCGCCGAGGTCAGCCTGTCGCCGAAGAGCGCGCTCGCGTTGGCCAGCGCGTTCTGACTGGTGCGCATGGAACAGGAGTCGTCGACCACCCACAAGAAGTCGACCTCCGCGTTGACCGCGGCGTCGAACACCTCGCACTGGGTGTTGGCGAAGTCGCCGAACTGGGCGAGCGCGGTGCCGCCCGCGGCGTCGTTGACCCGGAAGAGGGCCTGACCGGTGTACAGGCTGGCGGGCACCAGGCCCACCACCACCACCGCGCGGTTGGCGCTGCGTCGCACGTACTCCGCCACCACCTTGAAGGGGCCGTTGCTGCCGGCCGCGCCGGTCAGCTGGCCTGCCGCCGCGCCGTAGGCCGTGAGGATGGTGTTCACCTTGGCCTTCGCGTCGCCGCCGCCGCTGACGTCGTAGATGGCGCGCAGCGCGCTGAAGCCGTCCCAGGTGGTGAAGGTCTGAATCAGCGGGTTGGACACCCCATCGATGCGGGTCCGGCCCAGCAGCTCCTCTTCCGCCACGCCGCCCTCAGGCACCTTCGAGAGCGCGAAGCCAGCCACCTTCGTCGGCGCGTCGTAGAACGCGAAGCCCAGCGCGTCGCCGTCCTCCGTGGAGAGCCCGTTCACCTCCGCGAAGGAGGGCTCGAGCGCCAGCTGCACATCGCTGTCGGCGTTGAAGTGGAAGGTGATGGGCTTCAGGTTGGCCGCGCCGCAGGCCTCCGTCACCGTGGGGGTGACGTCGGAGGCGTCGGCCGGGTTGAGCTCGCCGGGGTCGAGGCGCCCGTTCTGGTTGGTGTCCTCCGAGCCATCGGCCACCCCGTCGCCGTCGGTGTCGGCGTTGCAGGCGTCGGTGGTGGTGGTGGGATCCGAGTCGAAGGTGTTCGCCACGTAGACGCACTTGCCCGGCGGGTCCGGGTCGGCGCCGGGGCCGATGAGCCCGCCCTCCACGCCGTCCGACAGCCCGTCGCCGTCGGTGTCTCGCTTGAGCGGGTCCGTCGCGCAGCCGGCCTCGCCCGCCAGCTCGTCGGCGTCGGAGTACCCGTCGCAATCGGAGTCGATGAGGTTGGGGCTCGACTCGCCCGGGTCGACGCGCCCGTTGGCGTTCTTGTCTTCCGCGCCGTCCTTGAGGCCATCGCCGTCGGTGTCGGGATTCTTCGGGTCCGTGGTGGTGGCGGGGTTGGCGTCGCCGACGAAGCTGCTGCAGCGGGCCTCCGGAGACGACACCTTGCCCAGCTCGACGCCGTCCGACAGCCCGTCGGCGTCGCTGTCGCTGTTGCAGGGGTCCGTGCCGTGGAGGACGTACTCCTCCGCGTCCGACAGCCCATCACAGTCGGTGTCCTTGAACTGGTTGCCGACCCCACCGTCCGGGTTGCACCCGGTGACGATGGTGCTCCCACCGCCCGCGCCTCCCGCGCCGCCGCCGGCGCCCGTGCCCCCGCCGACGTTGGTGGCGCGGCACTCGTTCTGGATGCACTGCTCCCCGGCGCCGCAGTCCTCGATGGACTCGCAGGGCGTGGTCGCCTGACACCCGGCCCACACACCCATGCTCAAGAGCATCAACACTGGCTTCTTCAAGGTTCGACCTCCACGAAATCAGCCGTGCCCACGGAAAAATCCATGAGCGGCGAAAACATAGGTCAAACGAGCAGGAAAGCAGAAGCCTCGGCCCGGCGAATTCTCAGCGGGTGAGAGAGCCGTTCAGCGGAAGACGTAGCGCCGCACCACGAAGCGCGGCCCGAGCATGGCGGTGGTGAGCGACGCCGCGTCGACCTCTCCCTCGACCTCGACGCGCGCGCCGGCGCGCTTGAGCTTCCGGTCTCCGCCCGCCAGCAGGTAGGTGGTGCCATCGTCGCCTTCCAGCACCCACACCCCGCCTTCGAGGTCCCGGTAGACCACGGTCCCCGCGAGCGTCGTCACCTACGCCTCCTTGCGCAGCAGGGCGCGGGCGAGGAACAGACAGACCAGGGCGTTGCAGGCCAGCCACGGGATGGCGAGGAAGGTGAACGGGAGCCACGCCAGCGCCGGGGCCTGCGCCCAGAGGCTGTAGCCGAGGATGGCCGCGAAGCCGATGGACAGGCCGCCCACCGCGGGCCGCAGGCCCTTCACCTTCACCGCCACCGTCGCCAGCACCGCCGGCAACAACGCGCTGTACACCAGCGGGTTGGCCAGCGTGCCGCGCCCGAAGATGATGCGCCCGAGCCAGTCGGGGAGCGGGAGCGCCAGCGTCGCCGTCACCGACGACGGCCCGGCGAAGCGCGAGACGAAGAAGACGCCCACGGTGGTGACCAGCAGGGGCACGAGGAAGCCGGGGGTGAGCAGCACGTTGAGGTACCCCGGGCGCTCCTTGCGGCCCAGCGTCAGCAGCACGAAGGCGAGCAGCGCCGCGGCCCAGCCGAAGACGGCCCAGTTGGTCGCGCGGTAGCTCGCCACCTCCACCGGCGACGCGGCGGCCGCCGAGCCCTCCAGGGCCGTCAGCGCGCCGGCGGCGTCGAGCAGACCGTGGCCGTACTCTTCGCTCCAGCCCTGCTGCCCCGCCGCCAGCTTCGCCCCCGTCGTCAGCGCGGCCTCCACCGCTTCGGGGCTCTTCGCGCCCGCCGCGAACAACAGCGCCGCCACCCCAGCCACGTGCGGCGTGGCCATGGAGGTGCCCTGAAAGGAGGCGTACACCGCGCGGCCCACGTCTTGCGGGTCGATGGTGTTCTGCAGCACCCCCGCGGCCTCGCCCTGCGACTTGTCGCCGCCCGGCGCGGCGAGATCCAGCTCCCGGCCCCACGACGAGTACGGCGCCTTCGTGCCCGACGGGCCCACCGCGCCCACCGCGAAGGCCAGCGGGTAGGCGGCGGGGAACTCCACCACGCCGCGGCCTCCGTTGCCGGCCGCGCACACCACCACCGCGCCCTTCGCCCGGGCGTAGGCCACCGCCTGCTCCATCACCGCCGAGTAGCCACCGCCGCCCAGCGAGAGGTTGAGCACCTTCGCGCCGTGGTCCGCGGCCCAGCGGATGGCGTCGGCGATGTCGGCGGTGTTGCCGCTGCCGAAGTGGTCGAGCACCTTCACCGGCATCAGGGTGGCGTCGAAGGCCACCCCGGCGACGCCTTCTCCGTTGTCGGTGGCCTGCGCGATGGTGCCCGCGACGTGCGTGCCGTGCCCGTGGTCGTCGTTGGCGTGGGCGTCGTCGTTGACGAAGTCCCAGCCGTGCTGGAAGCGCTGGTCCTGGAGGTCGGGCACGCGCACGAAGTCATCGTGGTTCTCCCACGCGATGCCGGTGTCCAGCACCGCCACCACCACGCCCTTCCCGGTCGAGCGCTCCCAGGCCTGCTCCATGTTGATGAGCTTGAGGTTCCACTGCTCGCCGTAGCGCGGATCATCGGGCACGAAGCTGGCGGTCACCTCCATCAGCGGCTCGGCGGCCTCCACCAGCGGGCTGCGGCGGATCTGCGCCAGCAGCACCTCGAGCTCCCCGTCGTAGGTGGCGTGGGTGGTGGTGATGCCCGAGCGCGGCCCCTCCTCCTCGGAGTTGAACTCGAGGTCGATGCCCCAGGCCGTCTCCAGCGCGTCGAACTGCGCCTTGGTGGTGCCGTCGACGAAGTCCACCACGATGCGTTGACCGGCCAACGCGGGCAACGCGAACAGCAACACGAGGGGTGCGATGCGCATGCAGTCTCCTTCAGTCAGGCCAGTACGAACGAGCCTCACAACGATTGGATCTGCGCACAAGTTCCCCCGGCCGGGCGTTCAAGAAGCGTGAAGGCCGGCCCGGTCGACCAGGGCCGCGACCACCTTCCCCACCAACGGCAGGTTCCGCTCGAAGCCGCGCGAAGCACCCGGAATCACCTGCAAATCACCGCCGAGCTCGGCGAGCGCACCGGACCAGGCGGCCCGATCCCGGGCGTCGTCGAGCTGGCCCACCACCACCAGCAGCGGCGTGGCGCCGGCGGCGGCCAGCTCCTCCGGGCGCACCACCGTCGGGTTGATGAGGGCCAAACCAGCCACCCCGCCGGCCTCCGCGAGCCGCAGGGCCACCACGTCGGACGCCCCCTGGCTGGCCACCACCACCGGCCAGAAAGTGGGGGCCGTGGGCTTTTGCTGGGG
>CALNBU010001059.1 GCA_937875615.1 uncultured Archangium sp. | reverse complement strand
TTTCAAGAGACAGGTTTAATTGATCGCTTTAAGGATGGAACTACGCGTACAGAAGGCCCGGAGTTGGACCGCCTCAAGCTGTGGCTGCGGACCCTCACCGGAGATGCGCCACCGCTCCCTCCGCTCCCGCTCCAGGCGCCCACCATCTTCCCGCGCTTCCCCGGACTCGATGAGCGCCCGTGGCGTGACGGCCCCATCGCCGCCGCGACCGCGCTGGAAAGCCATTTCCCGGCGCTGCAGCGGGAGTGCGCACGTGTCGAGCGCGCACAACTGCTGCACTACGACGCGAACATCGTCGGGAGCGGGGCCTGGTCGGGGCATCCGGTCTTCTTCTCCGGAGAACGCGTCGACGCGCTCCTCTCTCCCGAGCTGGTCATGGACGAGACGGCGCGCATCGTCAGGGCCATCGAGGGGCAGTGCTGCGACTTCCCGCTCGGCGATGTCCTGTTCTCGGCGCACGCCCCCGGCACCACGTTGACGCCACACTGCAGTTGGGATGGCTTCCGCATGCGCCTTCACCTGGGCCTCAAGGTCCCCTCTGATTGCGGTCTGCGCGTCGGCACCGAGTCACGTTCCTGGGAAGAGGGCCGTACGCTCGTCTTTCACGACTCCTTCGAGCACGAGACCTGGAACCGCAGTCACCAGACGCGCGTGGTGTTGATCGTCGACTGCTGGCACCCCGACCTGACCCAGCCAGAGCGGGAGGCGCTGCTGGCGTTGACGCGCAAGCGCGAGGTGCGCGGCGCGTTGATGTCGCTCAGGGTGTCCGGCGCGCTCGCGCAGCAACTCCACGAGAAGTTCGCCGCGGCCGAGCAGCACGACCCGCTCATCGCGCGCTTCTGGCGCGCCTGACCCCCGCCAGCAGCGCCAGCGGAAGCACGATGAATGGAACGGTGGCGCAGCCAGGCTTCTCCGGCTCCTCCTGAACGCCGCAGGTGAGCGGACGACAGCCGTCGCCCGCCTCGCACAGCTGATCGCCGCACTGCCCCTCCGACGGCGCCTCCAGCACCACGTCGATCGATCCGTCGTCGTTCACCCGCTCCACCGTGATGGAGACGCCGCTCGCCTCACCGGAGTACCAATTGGTCGCCTCGCCCGACAGCGCGGCGCCGGCGACGAAGAGATCGCCCCGCCCGAAGCGGCCGTCGTTCTCGATCTCGAACTTCCCGTCGGCCTGCAGCAAGCGGATGTACGGGTGCCACGGGTCACAGCTGACACAGTCCACCAGCCGGTTGACGAAGCTCCCCTCTTCCCCGCCCAGCTTCACCCGGCGGTCGACGTGGAAGATGGCGAGGCCGCGCTCCGGCAGCGCTCGATCGAAGGCGCCCTCCGGCCCCCGGTTCTCCACGAGGAAGTACTCATCGCCCACGCCGAGACGGTAGACCTGCCCGCTCGACTCCACCGGCGAGATTCGCACCGACTGCCGCCCCTGCACCTGATGCCAATTCGCCCACCGCAGGCGGAAGCGGCTCTCGGCATCGGGCAACGGCGCGAAGTCATCGTAGTCCCAGGCGCCCATCCAACTCAGGTACAGCCCGGCGTACCGACCGGAC
Organism: uncultured Archangium sp.; assembly: GCA_937875615.1. Classification (GTDB taxonomy): domain Bacteria; phylum Myxococcota; class Myxococcia; order Myxococcales; family Myxococcaceae; genus Archangium_A. The sequence continues at coordinate 139 of CALNBU010001059.1, read as the reverse complement.
TCGTCGTAGAGGTCGGTCAACCCCAGCAGGTGTCCGAACTCGTGCAACTGCACGATGAGGAACCGCTCGTCGGGCATGGCGTTGAGGTAGCCGTTGAGGCTGTCGATCACCACCACGGTGGCGTGGTGTTCCGAGACCT
>CALNBU010001058.1 GCA_937875615.1 uncultured Archangium sp. | reverse complement strand
CGCTGTCCCAACTGTGGCGCGGCCGTCACCGGCGCGCCGCTCCCGTCACCTGACGTCACGCCCACCGACGTCTACGGCGCGGCCCCGCTCGACGAGCAGCTGGAGCCGACCCCCGTCTATGGTGCGCCGCCGCTCTCCACGCGGACCTCCAGCGCCGACGATGCGGCGCAAGACTCAGCGCGCGGCCCAGCGGCGTGGCGCGTCGTGGCCGGGCCGATGCTGCTCCTGCTGGCCATCATCGCCGCCTGTACGTTCGTGGTGGTGCGCGCCCTGCGCTGAGCCACTTTCCTGTTGCGCGGCGAAGCCCGTACGGCAGCATCCGCCGCATGCGAATGTCCCTCCTCCTCGGCCTGATGCTGCTCGGCGCCTCCTGCGTGAAGTCCTCCAGCCCGGCGATGGCCGACCTCCGCGCCCTCGACAAGGACGGCAGCAAGAAGGAGCTGGTGGAGCGCCTGGGGCTGGTCAACCCCTCGGAGCGCGACGACGAGTGGTTCGGCATCGCCCAGCGCGGCGCCGCCGCCTACCTCGGCGAGCTGAAGGTGGAAGACGGTGGCGGGCGCGCGGCGCTCGAAGAGGCCGACGTGCTCCTGGAGCGCTACCCGCGGCTGGCGACCTCCCCCAGCTTCATGGCGGCGCGCTTCGAGCTCGGGCTGCGGGCCTTCCGCGCCACCCACGGTGACTACCGACACTCGGGCGGGCCCAACCCCTGGGTGGCGAAGATGGTGGAGTTCATCGAGAAGGACACCGTGACGCCCAACGGCCCGGCCCGCCTCGCCAGGGAGGTGGTGATGACCCGCCTCATCCCCGTCACCGCCTTCCCGCTGCTCCAGCTGGCGCTCAAGCGCGACGCGACCGCCGCCTGCGCCGACGACACCTTCACGCCGGTCATCGTGGAGGCCGCCGTCGACGACGTCTGGCACGACGAGAACGCGAAGCTGCTGGCAGGCGCCTGCGCCTCGAAGCTGCCCGCGGTGAAGGCGGCCTTCCACGAGAAGGACCGCACCCGCACCGTGCAGATCAAGCTGTGCAAGCTGCTGTCGAACGAGCCGGACATGAAGGACACCTGCGCCGCGCTTGCGCCTCAATGATGCAGTAGCCTGCGCGTCATGCACCAGTGCCTCCTCTGTTCCGGACTCATCCCCTCCTCGACTCAGCGATGCCCCAACTGCGCGGTGGAGCCCAGCCGCGTGAGCCTGCGCGCCGTCGCCGCCGTGGTCGGCCTCGCCACCCTGAGCGTCAACTGTGCGCCGGTCTACGGCTTGCCGTGCGTGGGCGATCAGCTCGACGGCGGTGACCAGGGCTGCCCGGGTGAGTGCACCACCCTGCTCCCCGACGGCGGAGATCCGCGACGCGACACCGAGAGCGGCTGCTTCGACGACGGCGGCACACCCTGAGCGACCGCGACGCGCTGCTGCGCCGCCTCGACGTGCGCTCGCCGCACCATCCACACTACGTGGTGTGGGAGCTCACGCTGGCCTGCGACCAACACTGCACCCACTGCGGCTCCCGCGCCGGCGACGCGCGCCAGCACGAGTTGACCACCGCCGAGGCGCTGGAGGTGGTGGAGCAGCTGGCGCAGATGAAGGCGTGGGAGGTGACCCTCATCGGAGGCGAGGCCTACCTGCACGAGGGCTTCTTGGACATCGTCCGCGCCCTGAAGCGACACGGCATCCGCCCCACGCTGACCACCGGTGGCCTGGGCGTCACCGAAGAGCTGGCGAGCGCGCTGCACGAGGCGGGGCTGCACTCCGCGTCGGTGAGCGTCGACGGACTGGAGTCCACGCACGACCTCTTCCGGGGGCAGCGGGGCAGCTTCCGCGGCGCGCTCCGGGCGCTGCGCACGCTCCGGGAGGCCGGCGTGCGCGTGGCCGCCAACAGCAACTTCAACCGGCTCAACCTCACCGAGCTCGACGCGCTGTACGAGCTGCTCAAGGACCACGGCGTGGAGGGGTGGCTGCTGATTCTCACCGTGCCGCTGGGCCGCGCCGCCGACCGCCCCGACATGCTGCTCCAACCCTGGGAGCTCCTGGAGTTGATGCCGGCGCTGGCCCGCATCAAGGCCCGCGGGCTCGCGGAGGGGATGCTCATCTCCCCCAGCAACACCATCGGCTACTTCGGCCCGGAAGAGACGCTCCTCCGCTCTCCGAAGCCGGGCATGACCGACCACTTCCAGGGCTGCGTCGCGGGGCGCTTCACGCTGGGCATCGAGGCCGACGGGGCGGTGAAGGGCTGCCCCTCGCTGCAGACCAGCCACTACGTCGGCGGCAACCTGCGCGAGCGGACGCTGCGCGAGCTGTGGGCCACGCCGGAGCTCTCCTTCGCCCGCGCCCGCACCGTCGACGAGCTGTGGGGCTTCTGCCGCGAGTGCCCCTTCGCCGCCACCTGCCTCGGAGGCTGCACCTTCACCTCCCACGCGCTCTTCGGACGGCCCGGCAACAACCCTCTGTGCCACTACCGCGCCCGGACCTTCGCCGCGAAGGGGCTGCGAGAGCGGCTGGTGCTCAAGCGCGCCGCCCCCGGTGCGCCCTTCGACCACGGCCACTTCGAGCTGGTGGTGGAGCCCTTCGACGCGGCCGACCCACGGCCGCCCACGCCGGCCCGACTGCTGCGGAAGGCCCCCGCGGCTACGGGCCACTGAGCAACGCCCGGCGGATGTCGGCCTCGGTGGCCACCTGGCGCTCGCGCTCCCGCCGCACCTCCGTCAGCGAGGCCTCCAGCGCCAGCAGCTGTTGCCCCAACCTGCGCGCCGCGTCGGCGGCCCCGCCGCGCCCCACCACGCCCAGGTTCTCTCGCGTGCGCGCCACGTCGGCCTCGAGCTCCGCGCGCCGGACGTCGAGTCGCGTCACCTGCGCCTGCGCCGCCTCCGCGCGCACCAACGCCTCGCGCAACCGGCCGAGCAACGCGCGGACTTCTTCGGAGGGCTTCGTGCGCAAAAGCTCGTCGAGGCGCTGTGTGCTGAGCGACGCGGCGTCGAGGCGCTCCCGCACCGCGCGCTCCTCCACCACCTCCACCGAGCCCGTCGCCTTCGCCGCGAGAGACAGCCGGCCGTAGCGCGGCTGCCCGGGGGAGCGCGCGTCCTCCGTGGCGCCCGACACCACGCGGTGATTTCCCGCGTCGAGCTGCATCAACACCAGCCTGGGCGCCGCGCTGCGCGAGGTGAAGTCGACGGTGTGCACCACGCGGTCGACGCGCGTCAGCTCGAGCGCCCGCGCCCCCACGACGCCCACCAACACCGCCTTCCGGGGCGCCCCTTCCCGGTGAGCGCTCCGCCGAAAGACCTCGAGGTCGAGGTCCTCGCCGTGAGTCACCACCCGCACCTCCGCGGGCTTGATGCGATCCACCTGCGTCTCTCCCGCGTAGGCCCCGTCGGTGAAGACCGCGAGCGTGCCACCCTCGAGCGTCAACCCGGTGGTGTTCTCGAGCCGCACACCCAGCAGCGCCTGCCCGTCGGCGGTCAGCAACGTGACCGGCTCCGCCCCGGCTGGCCCGTCGATGATGGGCAACAGCGCGCTCTTGCGCGCCTCCAGGGTCACCGGCTCCTTCACCGTGTAGAGGAACAGGTTCCCCGCCTCGCTCACCGCCGCCGGCTCGAGCGGCGTCGGCCCCTCGTCGAGCAACACCGAGCCCACGCCCACGTCGATGCCCGAAGGTCGCCCTCCTCCGCTGCCGCGCTGGCCGAGGCCCCCAACCCCTGAGCCGTAGCCGCCGCCCCCGCTGCCCGAGCCACGCTGGCCCAGGCCGCTCCAGTCGCCCTCGCCCCGCAGATGTTCGCGGGCCTCTCGCGTGGCCAACTGCGGCGAGGTGTCGAGCGCCTCCGACGGCGCCAGCAGCTCGCGGCGGCCGTAGCGGGGG
>CALNBU010001057.1 GCA_937875615.1 uncultured Archangium sp. | reverse complement strand
CCCGCGCCTCCGCCTCCATCACGTAGACGTAGCGCGCCCGGCCGCGGCCCCAGGTGATGAGGCCGTCGGCGGCGACGCCCTCGCCACCGGCGCAGGGCTCGGGGCGGAAGTAGAACTGTTCCGAGAGCGGCCCCAGCCCGTCGTTGACGCCGACGAAGTCCGCCGCGGTGAGGCCCCGGTGTTCCATTTCGCGCTGCCAGAAGGCCTTCATGCGCACCGGGTCGGTGGTGAGGAACACCGAGTCTTCCGGGTGTTCGAGGTCCGACTTCGAGAAGCCGTGGTTGAGCGCCTTCGGCCAGGCCCCGAGCGGCACGGTGTTCACCACCCCGGCGCCCTGGGCGACGCCGCGGTCGGTGAGCTGGTTGGCGAAGCTGCCCTCGGCGTCGACGTCGAAGATGGACGGCGCGCCGTTGGGTGACGCGCCCGTCGCGTGGCAGCACACGCAGGAGGCGGCGTTGACCTGCGACTTCACCCAGGCCTCCTCGGCGAGGTACGCGGGCTCGTCGCGCCGGGCGTCGACGTCGGCGTGTCGGGGGCCGGGCGGCATCGGGTAGTAGGGCCGACCGCTCCGGGAGTTGTCACAGCTCGCGTCGTCTCGGAAGGAACGCCCCTCCAGCGTCGCGCCGTGAATGCCCTCCCACACGCACACCTCGGCGCCGTCGGCCTCCGCGGCGGAGAAGCACTTCTTCTGGGGCTCGCGGAAGGCGCCCTCGAGCACCACCAACTCGTCGTTGGCGCCACCGCACCTCGGCGCGGCGTCCCAGTACCCTCCGGCGAAGGTCTCGCAGCCGGTGCGCGCGCTCCCGCACTTCGAGGTGTTGTCGGTCACCATGTAGGTCCGGCTCTGCTCGGGCGCAGTGGCGATGAGGCACGCGCCCAGGAACGTCTGCGGGTTGCAGAGCGTGCCGCGCTCGAAGGTCCCCTGAAAGTCGGCGCACTCGCGCTCCGCCGCGTCCACCTTCCACGCGCCAAGGTAGTCCTTGCACTCCGGCAGTTTGCTGAAGCGGCCGGTGTACGTGCAGTGGCCCGCCCGCTGGTCAGACAGCGTCGGCTTCTCGGAGGGCGGGGTGCAGCCAGCGACGGACACCAACACCAGTATTCGCAGAGAGGTTTTCAGAGTGAAGCGGAGTTCATTACCGGGTCGCCCTTGGTCGCGTCAAATGGCGCCCCCGGCGTCGGGCTGGGGCGTCGCCTCGTCGCGCCGGTTCCCCAGCAGCAGGACGAAGGCCACGCTCAGCAGCAGCAGCAGGACCGCCGGGGCCAGGACCGTCAGCGGGAGCGTGCCGCGCGCGGCGAAGAGGGCGCCCAGCGCGGCGAGGCCCAGCAGGCGCGCCACCTCCAGCGGCACCGCCCAGCGCTTGCTCTCCAGCAGGCCACCCCAGGCGGTGGCGGCGGCCCACAGCAGCAGCGAGACCAGCACCTTGTCGAGGGTGCTCAGGGGCGTGTCGTGGCGGGTGACCAGCAGCATGACGGGGAAGGCCAGGGCCACCTGCGCCACCAAGTACGGCTTGCTGCGGGGCAGCGGCGTCGACTGGAACTTGAGCTCCTTCCCGTCGCGCTTCCACTCCGTCTTCGGCAAAGGCTCCGCGCCGGTGGGCCGCCAGCCGGTGGGCATGAACCACACGCGCAGCGCGTCGACGAAGCGGGGCGCGTGGAGCGCGTCGCGGGTCACCTGTCGCCACACCTGGAGGTTGATGAAGGTGGGATCCCACGTGTTGGGCGGCGCGGTGACGCCGTAGCTGCAGGCCTCGGTCTCCGGCTCGAAGGTGCCGAAGAGCTTGTCCCAGATGATGAGGAAGCCGCCGTAGTTCTTGTCGAGGTAGCGCTCGTTGCGCGCGTGGTGCACGCGGTGGTGGCTGGGGGTGTTCATCCACGACTCGATGAAGCGCGGCAGCTTCGGCACCACCCGGGTGTGGGGGATCAGCTGCAGCACCAGGTGGAAGGCCACCATCGCCACCAGCGCCGCGGGGTCGAAGCCGAGCAGCGCCAGCGGCCAGTAGAAGAAGAACGAGAAGAAGCGCTGGGTGACCGAGGCGCGCAGGGCCACGGCGTAGTTGAGCTCCTCGGTGGAGTGGTGCGGCATGTGCGCCGCCCAGCCGATGTTGGTGCGATGGCCGAAGCGGTGGAACCAATAGAAGAGGAAGTCGACGCCCAGGAACAGCCCCAGGGTGGCCAGCGGCCCGGCGGGGACGGCGAAGAGCGCGTGGGCGTGCAGCCAGGTCAGCACCGGCCACCAGAGGAAGGCCACCAGCACGTTGACGCACTGGTTGATGATGGCCGTGCCCAGGCTGGCGATGGAGTCCTGGAACTCGTAGTACCCGTTCTTCTTGAAGACGCACCAGGCGATCTCCGCCAGGACCAGCAGCAGCACGAAGGGCGTCACCACCGCGTAGACGTTCATGGGCCGCTTCTCTCAGAGCGCTCGTCGGGGCTCGTTAACCCGGGTTAAGAAAGCGCATGCACCCGCTGCTGGCGCGCATCACCACGATGGGGCCGCTCGCCGAGGCCACCTTCGCGCGCTTCCTGAAGCTCGGGCAGGAGCGCACGCTGGCGCGCCACGCCTGCTGGTCGCAGCCGGGCGACGCGGTGACCGAGTTCGCCATCGTGCAGAGCGGGCTGGTGCGGCACTACTACGTCGACGCGAAGGGCCGCGAGTCGGTGAAGGCCTTCCGCGGCCCGGGGGAGTTCTCCGCCGCCTACGCGGAGCTGATTCAGCGCCGGCCGTCGCGCACCTTCATCCAGGCGCTGCTGCCGACGCGGCTGCTGGCCTTCAACCTCGACGCCTTCGAGGCCCTCGCCGCGGACTCGCTGGAGTTGCAGCGGCTGGCGCGGCGCATCGTGGAGCAGCACTTCGTCAGCAAGGAGCAGCGCGAGTACGAGTTTCTCCAGCTCTCGGCCGAGGCGCGCTACCAGCGCTTCTGCGAGGAGCGCCCGGAGCACCTCGCGCACATCCCCCAGCACCAGGTGGCGTCGTACATCGGCATCACCCCGGTGGCGCTCAGCCGCATCCGCGCGCGGTTGGCGAAGCGGCGCTGACCGTCACGCGGTGGCGCGCACGAAGACCTCGGCGTGGGCGAAGGGGTTCCACCATGGGCCGGGCTCGACGGAGGCCTCGCGGAAGCCCACCTCGGCCAGCATGGCGCGCCACTGCGGCACGGTGAAGACGCGCACCTCCTTCAGGCCGAACAGCGCGTTCTCGAAGAGGTCGATGGCGGCGCGGCCGAGGAGGTGGTCCTTCCGCGGGTCGACCAGCCCCAGCACGCCGCCGGGCTTGAGCACCCGCCGCAGCTCGCGCAGCGCCTCGAGGTGGTGCGGGTAGTGGTGGAAGGAGTTGGTGCACACCACGCCGTCGAGGCTGGCGGTGGCCAGCGGCAGCCGGCCGGCGTCGCCGCGCAGCAGC
>CALNBU010001056.1 GCA_937875615.1 uncultured Archangium sp. | reverse complement strand
TTGCTCCAGCCGTGCTTCGGCTTGTTGTTCTTGTGACCGGCCCACTTGCGAACCGAGTTGGTCCGGAACTGCGAGATGTGACGCTTCTTCGGCGCCAGCTTCTCCAACAGCGCCTCCACCCGCGCCTGGCGTTCGGCGGACAGCGTGACGTCTTCGGGCCGGGGCCGCTCATCGACCTGCTCCGGGAGCTCCTCCACCACGTCGAGGCGCGCGCGCGTGTGCCGGCGGCGCGACTTCATCGCCACGTGCACCGCCACCCGGTACAGCCAGGTGGTGAAGGCGCTCTTCCCCTCGAAGCGGTGAATGGAGCGGAAGACCTCGATGAAGACCTCCTGCACCACGTCCTCCAGGTCGGCCCGGGGGACGAGGAAGGTGAGCTGCCGCGCCACCTGCCGGTGGTGCTGGGCGTAGAGCTGCGTGAACGCGCCGGTGTCTCCCCGGCGGGCGCGCTCCACGGCATCGGCGCGGGCGGCAGGCGACGTCACGGCGCGCGGCTGTAGCCCCGCCAGGTCGCGCGTGTAAAGAGTCAGCTCCACGCCATTGGGTGCCCGACGCACCGCACGCCATTCAAAAACACGCTACAGGGCCCCGCACATGTCGTCTCCAACGCTTGATTCCGCCGGGAAGTTGATTTTCCGTCTGCGCAGCATCGCGCCGGTGCTGGTCATCGGGCTGGTGGTGTGGCTCTCGTGGCGCGGGCACACCACCCCGCTGCCCGGCGACGCGGCGCTGAATTGGGTGGGGCTGGGCCTCGCGGTGCTGGGCCAGGTCATCCGCCTCGTCACCATCGCCTCCGTGCCGCCCAACACCTCGCTGCAGTCGCGCCGCATGCAGGCCACCACCCTGAACACCACCGGCCCCTACGCGGTGGTGCGCCACCCGCTGTACTTCGGCAACTACCTCATCACCTTCGGCATGCTGTGCATCGCGCACACGCCGTGGGCCTGGGGCCTGGGCCTGGCCTACGTCTTCGGCAGCCAGTGGCTCATCGCCCGCACCGAAGACGGGCTGCTGCGCCAGAAGTTCGGCGCCGAGTGGGAGCAGTGGTCGTCGGAGGTCCATGCCTTCATCCCGCGGCTCTCGAAGCTGTCGGGCGTGCGCGGCCCCTTCGAGTGGAAGCGCACCATCCAGCGCGAGGTGAACCCCTTCGTGGGCTGGGCCTCCGGCGCCACGCTGCTCTACCTCTGGGAGTCCTGGGTGCGGGAGCAGCTGCCCACCCAGCTGTGGTGGACGCTGGTGACGGTGCAGGCCGCGCTGCTGGTGCTGCTGGTGGCCAACAAGGTGTGGAAGAAGGTCTCTCCCGCATGACGCGGCGACGCGAGGCCGACGACTTCAAGCGCGAGTTCGAGGGCTACGAGACGCTGGAGCTGTTGCTGGCGCAGTCGGGCGCGCTCGCCGACGCGGAGGACGTGGCCGAGGCCTTTTCGCAGGCCGCGAAGGACGGCGCCGACGCGCGAGAGGTCATCTCCGACCTGTGGGCCGACGAGCCCCACTTCTCGACGCCCGCCGAGGCGGCCCGGCTGTTCGGCAACCTGCTGGCGCTCTTCGACCTCGCCGCCGCCGACGCGCTGCCGAGGCCCGGCGCCAGGCGCGCGCCGAAGGTGAAGCAGGTGAAGGCCGAGCGCCCGGCCGACCTCGGTGGCCAGCCGCCCGACGCCGCGTGGCTCGTCGCCGCCGAGCGCTTCTTCGACGACTTCCCGAAGGAGCGGGAGCGCCTCGCCCACGCCTTCGACAACCGCCAGGACGCGCTGGTGTCGTGGCTCGATGACTCGGGCTTGTCTGACACCGGCTTCGGGCTCTCGCGCTACGTGCTCTCCACGCTCTTCGCGCTGCTGGAGCTGGGCGGACGGACGGTGAAGCCCCTCGACGGCGCGATGATTCCCGACCACGCGCCGGTCGATGCGCTACCCTCGCCGCTGGACGAGTGGCTGGAGGCGACGCTGCGCGAAGAGAGCGCCGACAAGGCCCAGCTCGTGCCCGCCCAGGAGGCCGCGCGCGTGCGTCAGCTGGTGACGCAGGCCGCGAGGGCGATGTGGCAGCACTCATGAGGTGAGGACTGAAGAATGGCTTCACGGCGGAACGATGACGACAGCACGGGCTTCTCGGGCAAGCGGAAGAAGTCCTTCCGGGAGCTCGACGCCCAGCGCGGCAAGTCGAAGTACCACTCGCGCCAGGACGACCCCAACCAACAGCGCATCGAGCGCAGCGCCTCCTACGAGAAGTACAAGAAGGCGGCCGACGCGCTCTTCACCGGCGGCGCGCTGCCGCAGGGCCTGGAGGCGACCTTCGACCCCGACGGCAAGCGCAAGGAGCTGAAGGCCGCGCTGCAGAAGGTGACCGAGGCGCCCGACCGCAAGACCTGGGCGGCGCTGGCGGCGGAGTACCTCGAGAAGCACGAGCTCCCCGACGACCCCTTCTTCCTCGACTCGCTGCTCGACCACCCGAAGGACCGCATCGTCGACAAGGCGCTGTCGCGGCTGGAGTTGCTGGCCGAAGACGGCCGCCTCACCCGCGAGAAGGCCCCCAGGTCGCTGCAGCAGCGCCTCACGACGCAGGAGCTGACCAACCTCGACTCCGACGTGCAGGCCCGCGCGAAGGCGCTGCGCGGAAAGCTGTTTTGAGCCTCCACGTCGTCGTCACCGGCGCCTCCAGCGGCATCGGCGCGGCGCTGGCCCGGGAGTACTTCGCCCGCCACGCCAGGGTGACGTTGGTGGCCCGGCGGCGCGAGCTGCTGGAGCAGGTGGCAGCCGGCCGCGCCGCCCACCTCGTGCAGGCCGACCTGACCGACCCGGCGCAGGTGACGTCCTGGGTCGACGGAGCCGAGGCCGAGCAGGGGCCCGTCGACGTCCTCATCAACAACGCCGGCGTGCAGATTGTCCGCAGCTTCCTCGACACCCCCATCGAAGACGCGCGGCGGCTGCTGGAGCTCGACCTGCTGACGCCGCTGCGGCTCTCGCAGCACGTGGCGAAGAAGATGGCCGCGCGCGGCCAGGGCACGTTGGTCGACATCGCCTCGGTGGCCGCCATCGCACCCACGCCGGGCATGGCCTTCTACAACGCCGCCAAGGGTGGCCTCGCCGCCGCCTCCGAGGGGCTGCGCGCCGAGCTCAAGGCGCACGGCGTCCACGTGGTGACGGTGTACCCGGGCCCGGTGAAGACGCCGATGGAAGAAGCCGGCCGCACCGCCTTCGAGACCTCGAAGGTGGCCACCCTGCTGACGCCCACCGGAGACGCCGACGTGCTGGCCCGCCTCGTCGCCGACGCGGTGGAGGCCAGGCAGCCGCGCGTCATCTACCCGGCGCTCAACGGACTGGCGCGGCACTTCCCGGCGATGACGCGCCTGCTGCTCGACGCGCTGACGCCGAAGCTGCGGTAGGTCCGCTACTCGAGCTGCAGGCC
>CALNBU010001055.1 GCA_937875615.1 uncultured Archangium sp. | reverse complement strand
CTCGAAGGTGCAGGCCTCCTCACGCTTCTCCCGCACCTGCCCCGCCCGGTCGCGCACCACCACCGTGAACGCGTAGCGCCCCGCGGTGAGGCCCAGCCGGTCCACCACGAAGCGCACCGTCCCGCTGCCGGCCGCCGCCGCGCAGAAGGGCACGTCCTCCGCGAACGTGTCCGTGGCGTGCATCAGCACCCCGTCCGCCCGGGTGAGCTCCAGCCCCAGGCCCAGCTCCGGCGCGGGCGTGCGCGCGGTGTACGCCACGCTCAGCTCCAGGCCGTCCTCGGTGTCCACGCACTCCACCGCTCCGCCATCCCGGCCCCGCAGCAGCACCGCGTCCACGGTGAGCGGGGACGACTCGCCCTGGGGCGACGCCAGCGACGGCAGCGCGCCGCCGTCCGACGCCAGCGCGGGCGACTCCATGGCCATGCCGCGCTCCTCCGCCAGCGCCACCGCGCGGCGGTAGCTGCGGATGACGTCCGCGGGCGGACCGAACTCGCGGATGCGCCCGGCGTCGATCCACGCGCCCAGGTCGCACCAGCGCTCCAGCGTCCCCAGGTCGTGGGTGACGATGACGATGGTCTTCCCGGCCCGCTTGAACTCCGTCATCTTCGCCAGGCTCTTCTTGCCGAAGTGCTCGTCACCGACGGCGAGGATTTCGTCGATGATGAGGATGTCCGGGTCCACGTGCGTGGCCACCGCGAACGCCAGGCGCATGTACATGCCGCTGGAGTAGGTGCGCACCGGCTCGTCGATGAAGTCGCCCAGCTCGGCGAACTCGATGATGTCCGGCATGCGGACCTTCAGCTCCGCGCGGTCCATGCCGAGGATGATGCCGTTGATGAGGATGTTCTCCCGGCCGGTGAAGTCGGGGTGGAAGCCGGCGCCCAGTTCGAGCAGCGCGCTGACCCGGCCGTGCACCTGCACCGTCCCGCTGGTGGGGGTGTAGATGCCGGTGAGCAGCTTGAGCAGGGTGCTCTTGCCCGAGCCGTTGCGCCCCACGATGCCCACCGCGGTGCCCTTCGGCACGCGGAGGTCGATCTGCTTGAGCGCGGTGATGTGCGTCGCGGGCTCGATGAGCCGGCGCTGGAAGGTGAGCAGCCGCACCAGCTCCGACTTGAAGGTGGTGTGGTCGTTGCGGCGCGAGGTCTTCTTGAAGGACTTCGAGACGTCCTGCACCACGATGGCGTCTTCGTGGGCCGACATCACACCAGCTCCGCGAACTCTTCGCGGCGGCGCTCGAACACCGAGGTGGCGATGAGCATCACCACCAGCGCGATGCCCATCACCACGCCCAGCGAGAAGAAGTCAGGCACGGTGTGGTGCACGAAGATGTCGCGCCACGACACCATCACCGAGGCCATGGGGTTGACCGTGAGCACCAGGCGCCGGGTCTCTTCAGCGGTCATCGTGCCCATGGCTGGAATGGTGGCGACGTCCCACAGCACGGGGGTGAGGAAGAACAGCATCTGCACCAGGTTGGAGACGATGTGCTGGAGGTCGCGGAAGGCCACGTTCAGCGCGGCGAAGAAGTAGGTGATGGCCAGGGTGAAGAAGGTCTGCACCAGCAGCACCGGCAGCGCGAAGACCACGTGCCACGTCGGCAGCACGCCGAAGAAGAGGCCGAGGCCCAGCAGCAGCGGCATCGACAGCAGGAAGTTGATGAGGTTGGTCAGCACCACCGTGGCCGGCAGCACCTGCGCCGGGAAGCGCACCTTGGTGAGCAGGTCGCGGCGGTCGGAGATGGAGGTGGTGCCGCCCAGCACCGACGAGGAGAAGTAGATCCACGGGAGCAGCCCGCAGAAGAGGAAGTAGGGGAAGTTCGGCACCCCGTTGCGCATCAGCACGCCGAAGACCAGCACGTAGACGAGCATGTTCAGCGTGGGGTTGAGGAAGGTCCACATGAAGCCCAGCACCGAGGCGCGATAGCGCGCCTTGAGCTCGCGCAGGGAGAGCGCCCAGAGCAGCGCGCGGTACTGGTAGAGCTCCGAGAGGTTGCGGACCATGGCCTTCCACGCGGCGCTTAGCGCTTCTGGTCGATGAAGCTCTACAGAAGAATGCGTGGGCCCCCGACGTCCGCTCAGGCCTCTTCCTGCTGCAGGCGGGCGCGACGGTCGCGGTGGTAGTGCGGCGCGCACAGCCCGCGCGCCAACACCGGCCGCTCGCAGCCCTCCTCGGCGCAGCGCTGCACCTCGTCGGGGTCACGGCGCTCGAGCTCCACGCCGAACATGGCCGCGCCCACCGCAATGTAGCGCTCAATCTGCGCCCGCGAGAGGTGCGCGCGGCGCGCGAAGTCGACCAGGCGCGCGTGCGAGGGGTCCTGCACCTCCAGCGCCGCGCCCTCTCGGAAGAGGTCGGCCACCGGCACGTCGAGCGCGTCGGCGATCTTCAGCAACGTCTCGTAGCTCGGGCTTCGGCCGCCACGCTCCAGCAGCGAGGCGAAGCTCACGGAGATGCCACACTTCCGGGCGAACTCCTCCTGGGTGAGCGCGCGCCCCTCGCGCAGCGCCCGCACCCGACGACCCAGTTGTTCCAGCGCGGCGTTGGTCTCCGCGGGGTCCATCACGGTTGGCAGTACCCGGTGGAGAGGTCGCACCCGCTGCCGCTCACGCAGGCCGTGCCGGAGCTGCAGCAACGGTAATACGGTGTGCCGCAGCAGAAGCCGTCCTGGCATTGGCGCTGTCCGCCGCAGGCCGCCGCGCTGGTACAGGCCCCGATGCAGGTGGCCCGCTCGCTGGGCGCCTGCACCGCGTAGCGGTCACACACGTAGCCCGCGCGGCAGTCTCCGGCGCCGCCGTCCCATTCGCAGTCGTCGAAGCAATAGGTGTTGCCGCCGACCGGGAGCGAGCAGCTGCTCCCCGTCGGACAGCTCCCGCTGCAGGTCTGGGAGCAGTAGCCCCCGGGCCACGCCGAGCCGCCGGTCATCAGGCAGGTGTTGCCGTTGCACTGGCCGACGTCGGTGCAGGGCGAGCCGACCGTGCCCGACGAGCCGCCGCCGCCGCCGGTGGAGCCGCCACCGCCGCCGGTGGACCCACTGCCCCCGCCGGTCGGGCCGGGGACACAGTAGTTGTTGGTGCAGGTGCCCGTGCTGCAGCTCCCCTCGCAGCAGGCGAAGGGCGGGGCGCCGCAGCAGAAGCCGCGCGCGTCGCAGGCGGGCGCGACGCCGCAGGTGGTGACCGAGTTGCATTCCGGGACGCACACCGCCAGGCCCTGGGTGTTGGCGTTGAGGTCACAGACGTAGCTGCTCCGGCAGGAGCCGGGCGCTTCACCCGGGCTGCTGCAGCGGGCGTAGCAGATGCGGGCGGGGCCGCTCCCGGTGGTGTTGTCGCCGCAGGTGCTGCCGGTGGCGCAGTCGGTGGCGGTGCTGCACGCCCTGGTGCAGTAGCCG
>CALNBU010001054.1 GCA_937875615.1 uncultured Archangium sp. | reverse complement strand
AGGTCGGACACCAAGCAGGAGGGCACACATGCAGGTCAACATCACGTTCCGTCAGTTGGACCCCATCGACTCGCTGAAGAACTACACGAAGGAGAAGGTGGAGCGCGTCGACAAGTACCTCGACAAGGCCGGCGAAGCGCACGTCGTGCTGTCGCTGGAGCGTCACCTCCACCACGCCGACATCAGCATCCAGTCGGGTCACTTCCTGCTGAGAGGCCGCGAGAAGAGCGCGGACATGTACGCCTCCATCGACCTCGCGATGGACAAGATCGAGCGTCAGCTCAAGCGCTACAAGGACAAGCTCAAGCGCCACCACGGCCGCGAGCGCGTGCATCACCGGCAGGACGCCCTGGAGCGGATGGTGCGGCACCACGTGCTCGAGGGGCACGGCGACGCGCCCGAGGTCAAGGACGGCGAGCAGAAGATCGTCCGCACCAATGAGTTCCTCGCGCAGCCGATGGCGGTCGAAGAGGCCATCATGCAGATGGACCTCATGAACAACGACTTCTACGTGTTCACCAACTCCACCAGCATGGAGATGAACGTGGTGTACCACCGCAAGGACGGCACCATCGGGCTCATCGAGGCCTCCGGCGTCGAGAAGCGGTCACTCGTTCAGAGCTGAGCGCCGACGTCGCTGCCGTGGGCGAAGCCTCGCCCGCGGCGGTCGATGGGCCTCAGGTTCACCCGTGACGCGGCCCGCTGCCCGAAAAAGCGCAGCGAAAGATGCGGCAGGCTTGCGCGCTCAAATTGCCATGAGGTAGTCAGCCGGGCCCATGCGTGTCACCGACTTCCTCACTCTGGAAGCAGTCGTTCCAGCGCTGGTCGGGCGCACCAAACAAGAGATCATCGCAGAGCTGGCTCAGACGGTCGCCAGGACCGAGCCCCTGCTCACGCCGGCGCGCATCCTCGAGGTGCTCCAGGCGAGAGAGAAGGTCGGCTCCACCGGCATGGAGAAGGGCGTGGCCATCCCCCATGGGCGCCTCGCCGGGCTCTCCGAGTTGACCGCGTGTTTCGGGGTCTCCCGCGAGGGCGTGGACTTCGAGGCGCGCGACGGCAAGCCCTCTCACTTCTTCTTCGTGCTGGTGGCCCCCGAGAACTCGGCGGGCATCCACCTCAAGGCGCTCAGCCGCGTCAGCAGGCTCTTCCGCAGCGAGGAGCTGCGCGACGGCATCCTCTCCGCGGCCACCGCCTCCGACATCTACGCGCTCATCGCGCGCGAAGACGGAGCCGCGTAGGCTCCACGGCTGTCTCATGGAAGTCGTCCTGCGGCCCACCAACGACACCTTTCTCACCGAGGTGATCTTCCCCGCGTTCGCGCTCGGCGTGGTCGACGCCACCCCCGCGCTCGAGCGCCTGCTGCTCAACATCGCCGACGAAGACACGCGGGTCCTGTTGGAGCTGGTGCTCGACAACAACGGGCGCGAGAGCTTCTTCGGCCTCGATGATCCACGCTGGAATCAGGCGCTGTACCGCCTGCTCTTCTTCGACTGGCTCAAGCGTGACGCCGGCTGGGTGGCCACCGAGCCCTTCCAGGGCTACGCGGGGCGCTGGGAGCAGACCTTTCACCTCGCGCGGATGCTCGATGACCCCCACTACGACTACGCCGACGAGGAGCGCGCAGACCATCAGCGCCGGAGCTTCTGGAGCAGCCCCCGCAAGGAGCACGGGCTCTCGACGTTGCTGTGCGGAGTGTGGGATCCCGTCCCCCGCTTCCCGCCCGACCAGGTGCTGACCGTCGAAGGCCACGGTCAATACAGCCCTGCGCTCGGCATCGCCCGCGCGGACTGGTCCTGGCGGCCGGTGCTGACGGTGAGCCGCTGGGCGGCGAAGCTCCCCGGCATGTTGAGCCGGGTGCTGGAGCGCGAGGTGAAGCGCCTGGCGCCCGTGGACCCGCCGGAGCGCCACGAGATCCTCGACTACTGGCTGGGCCGGGTCGACGAGCCGCCGATTCTCGCGGTCAGCTTCTCGGGGCTGGGCGCCAGATCCATCGACTGGATCCGCGACATCGGAACGCTGGCCCGGTTGATCCGCCAGTCGGCCGCGCAGCAGCAGGGAATGACCGTGGTGCTGGGGAAGCCCAACAAGGGCCGCGACCACGGCCGCTGAGGCGCCTCAGGCGTACAGCGCCCACGCCGACGCGAGGAGAAACAGCGCGGTGTCGACGATGAGCGGCTTGTCGCTGAGCAGCACCTTCTCGGGTGAGCCGCCAGCGCCGCGCCGGTGGATGAGGAACAGGTAGCGGAACACCGCGTACACCGCGAAGGGGACGGTGAACTTGAGCCGGTCGCTCGCGGGGTGCTCCACCGTGTACAGGCCGAACGCCAGCAGACAGCACGCCGCGCAGATGCTCATCATCTGGTCGAGCAGCGGCACGGTGTAGTCGGCGAGGCTGGCGCGGTGAGCCGACGCGTCTTCCAGCGCGCTCAGCTCCGCGCGGCGCTTGGCGAAGCCCAGGAAGAGCGCGCCCAGCAACGTACACAGGAACAGCCAGTTCGACACCGCCACGTCGATGGCCACCGCGCCCGCCATCACCCGGAGGATGAAGCCCAGCGCGATGGACATGATGTCGAGCAGCACCATGTGCTTGAGCGCGAAGGTGTACGCGAACTGCAGCACCAGGTACGCCGCCAGCACCCCCAGGTAGCCGAGCGACAAACACCAACCGATGGCCGCAGCGGCGCTCCAGCACAGCACCACCAGCCCCGCCGCGCCGGCGCCGCCCAGGTGTCCCGCCGCGATGGGCCGCTTCCGCTTCTCGGGGTGCAGCCGATCTTTCTCGCGGTCGAACCAGTCGTTGAGCACGTAGACGCCGCTGGCCAACAGGCTGAACGACGCCAGGGCCAGCAGCGCGTTGAACACCAACGCCTCGTCGAAGAGCCGCTTGGCGAAGAGCAGGGGGACCAGCACCACCCCGTTCTTGAGCCACTGCCTCGGGCGCAGCGCGCGGATGGCGGCGACCGGAAACGACGGTTTCTTCAGCTCCACCGCGGTGCTCATCGACCGGGGCACCTACCTCAAGCGCCCAGCAACAGCGAGCGCAGCGTTTCGAGGCCCTTGAACTCTTCGGTGCGGCCCACCTCCGACAGCGGCGCGACCACCGCCCGGTCCAGCAGCTCCCGCACCGGCAGCGAGAGCTGTGGGCGCAGCCTGGCGGCGATCCCGGAGGTCTCCGGCCACAGCGCCTCCACCACGCCCAGCGCGGCGTAGAGCGGGCGCTCGAGCTTCCACGCCGCGGCGCGCTCCAGCACCACCCCGGCGACGGCGTCACGCGAGTAGGCCCCGCCCATCGACGGCGCGCCCAGCAGCAACTCCCGCAGGTCGAGGAACTCCAGCACCGGCACCTCGAAGCCCTGGCGGGCCATGAGCAGCACCTGCACCAACAGCGCGTCTTCGAGCTCCAACCGGTACGCAGAGGCGCCGAAGGGCCGCATGCGCACGGCGCGGCCCAGCAGCGCCGTGTCTTCCCGGGCGTCCTCGAAGAAGCCGCCGTGGAGGAAGAGCTCGGTGCGGGTGTCGGACAGCACCGCGTGCGCCCCGCCCTTGTCTTCGGCACCCGCCGCCGGCTTGAACTCCGCGCGCCGCAGCCACGTGGCGAGCGGGTCGAGCTCACCCTTCGCGACGTACAGCCTGGCGTCGATGACCGGCCGGAACGCCACGTGCGGGTAGAGGCTCTCCACGTACGACACGCCGCCCAGCATCACGATCTTCCGCCCCTCCAGCTCCGCCAGCGACTGCTTGAGGTTGACGAGCTTCATCACGTTGTCGGTGGCGCTCCCCTGAAAGAGCGACAGCAACCTGTCCCGGACCCACTCCGGCACCCGGGTGGCGCCCAGCCGGTACTCGAGGTTGTAGGCCGCCAGCGGGGCCAGCCCCTGCCCCAGCAGCCAGTCGACGAAGCCCTCCCATGGCGCGCCGCGGAGATCTGCGCGGGGAGGAGAGAAGGAGGTGAGGACACGGAACAGCTCGAGCTTCGTCAGCGGCATGGAGGACCTCCTTCGTGCCCTAGCGCGCCGGCCGCTTCAACCCCA
>CALNBU010001053.1 GCA_937875615.1 uncultured Archangium sp. | reverse complement strand
GGCGGCGACGCCGCGGGCGTCGAGGATCCAGTCGTTCCAGAAGGGCTCGTCGACGGCGAGGAAGACGGTGGTCATGAGCGCGCCTCCGAAGAACCAGATGCCGCTGAAGATCAGCAGGAACACGGTCATGAAGGAGAGGGCCTGGAAGGAGAAGGCGCGGGGCGCCGGGCCGGGCGTCTGTGCGGGGCGCATGGGCTACCAGCCTACCCCGACGCAGGTGGTGTTCATGGCTCCGCGGGCGTCCACGACACCACGGCGTGCAGCGGAACGAAGAGCTCATCGCCCACGTCACCCAGCAGCAGGTCGAAGGGCCCGATGGACAGCAGCGGGAGCTGCAACCGGATTCCGTTTCGCAGCAGGAGCGAGAGACGCTGCCCGAGGTGGGGGAGGAACCCGCGGGGGTCGCTCACCGGTCGGCGCGAGGGCTGACGGGCCACCTGTGCGGGCTTCTGGGCCAGCTTCGGGTCGCGCTCCAGCTTCGGGGCCAACGCCTCCCAGGTCGAGCGCCGGGCCAGCACCACCACCTGCAGCTTCTCGAGTTTTCCGCCGCGCTCCAGGGTGAAGGACACCGGCAACACCTGGCTGAGCACGTCGAGCGCGGTGCGCTCGCCCAGCACCAGCGCCAGCTCCGTCTTGTCGGCGATGAGCGCGTCGATGAAGGCGTCGATGGGCTCGGGGGCCACCGTGGAGCGGGCCTCCTTGATGACCTCGCGGCGCTGTGCGCGCACCCGCCGCGCGCGGAATTCCTCCACCGTCATGCCGCCCTGCACGATGCCGAAGGCGTCCGCGAGGTCGAGGCCCGGCGTCTTGTCGACGAGCGCCCAGGCCTGATCGAAGCGGCGCGCCTCTTCGGCGTGCAGCTTGCGCCAGATGCGGCACTTCATCTTTCCTTCCAGCTCACCCTTGGCGATGCGGGCGGGCACGCGCTCCCGGCGGGCCAGCTCGGCGATGGCCTCGGGGGTGACCGCCGCGCGCGGCGTCGCGCTCCGCGGCGGCGCGCGGAAAGAGGGCCGTGACGAGGG
>CALNBU010001052.1 GCA_937875615.1 uncultured Archangium sp. | reverse complement strand
AGTGGTGGACTCGTGGGCCCCCCGCCGCACCCGGCCGTTGGAGAGGTCCGCGGCCCCCGGCTCGACCCAGTAGGCGTGCGTGGCGTCGAAGGCGAAGTCGGTGACGCCCTGCGCGTTGTTGGCCACCTCCTCGAGCAGCCCGTTGCTCAGCGAGAGGCGGAGAATCCGCGCCGGCGTGTCGCGCGCGTAATAGAGGAACCGGGCGTCGCCGCGCATGGTGTGGAAGCCGCCGCTGAAGCGCTGCTCTTCGCGGGGCGTGGCGCCGTCGACGCCCATCGACTGCAGCGCCACCGTCTGCCCGGAGATGTCGACGCCGGCCCAGTACACCCGCGACCCGGCGACGGTCATCGCGAAGGGCGTCCCGTTGGAGTGAATGGGCGTGGAGGTGACGCCTCCGAAGGGCGTGCGGTTGATGGGGCTGTCGCCGGTGGCCCAGAAGGCGACGTCGCCGTGCGTGGCGAGCAACACCAGCTCTTCCGTCGCCGTGCCCAGCGGCGCCGCGGCGCCACCCGACGGGTAGCGCTGCAGCGCCCGCACGTCGCCCACCAGCACCGAGTCGGCGGTGGCGGCGAAGACGCTGGGGCGGGTCAGCGTGGCCACGGTGTCCACGCAGTCACCTCCGTCGCACCCCGCGAGCGGCGCCCGGTAGAGGCCGGCGCCGGCGCCGCTCTCTACCCAGTAGAGCGCGTTCTCCACCACCGCGAGGCCACCGCGCCACGGCCGGAAGCCGTTGTTCGAGCGCGCCCCCAACCGCCCGCGCCCCTCGTAGAGCGGCTCCACCTCAACCCGGAGCTGCCCGGTGCCGCCACCGCCGCCGTCTCCGCCGCCCTGCGCGACACCGCCACCGCCCTGCGCGGTCCCGCCGCCGAGCACGTCGCCGCCGCCAGCCCCGGTCTGCGGCGGCGAGAGCGGTCCACACGCCACAAAGAGACACGTCACCGCGAGCCACGCGCGCATGCACGGGGAGTTACCGACAGCGCCGGCGGCCCGCAAGCGGGCAGATTCTTCATGCCCCGGTGGGAGCGACCGGCGAAGATGCGCGCCCTCATGTCGTTCGTCCGTCCGTTGCTCCTGCTCTCGCTGCTCTCGCTCCCCGCCGTCGCGCGCCCCACGGTGCGCCTCGCGCTCGAGGGGCACGGCTCGCTCTTCAACTCCGGCTCCGGCGCCGCGCTGCTGGGCCTCAACTTCGGCGGAGGTCTGCGCGGCGGCGTCGACCTGAACGAGCACTGGGGCGTCTTCCTCCACGTGGAGAATGACGTGTGGGGCAACACCGGCCTCGGCGGCCTGCTGCACGCGGGGGTCTTGAACTACGGCGTGGGCGGCGAGTTCCGCTTCGCGGGCGGGCTGATGCGCACCTCGCTGACGCTGGGCGCCTCCACCCTGCTGGAGCCGACCGTCATCGACCCCGCCGGCAGCACCGGCATCTTCGTGGAGTTCCGGCCGCCGGGCCTGCGCTGGACGCTGGCGCGGGCCGCCGGCGCCACCTTCGTCCTGGGCCTCGACCCCATCTCCTTCATGCTGGAGATGCCGGTGCTCTCCGGCATCCCCCTGGCGCGCATCCAGTACCGCACCTCGCTGTGCCTGGAGGTCGCGTTTTGAGGCCAGCGCTGCTGCTGGTGCTGCTGGCGGGCGCACCCGCGACGGCCTTCACCATCGGCACCGCCTTCACCGAGCCGTGCCACGAGCGGCTCACCACCCGGGCCTTCCTGGAGACGCTGAACACCTGGCCGGTCGAGGCCCTGCCCGCCCCCACCACCTCCCTCGCCGCGCGCCTGTCCGACGAGTACGCCGCCACCTTCGCCCCGGAGCTCGACGGCACCTACCGCTTCGCGCTGATGAGCCTGCTGGTGGGGGTGCGCGCCCCCGACTGCAACGGCCACTCGCTCTTCGACCTCTCGAACCTGCGGGTGGTGCACGACACCCCCGATGACCAATACGCGCACGCGCTCCGGGCGGTGGCCGACGACGGCCCCGAGGGCGAGGCGCTGGTGATGGCCGGGGTGCACGCGGTGCTGTACTCGCTGGCGGCGCAGGCGCGGAGCAGCCGCGAGCTCATCACCGTGCAGTACGAGGTCGACGGCCGCGGTCTGATGGAACTGGAGGTGTGGGCGCCGGCCTACTTCCTGGGGCGCGCCACCCACGCCATCCAGGACTCCTTCTCGCACACGCTGCGCGACGACGGCCTGCGCACCGTGCGCCACGTCATGAACTACACCGACGCGCTCACCACCACCCACGACGAGGCGCGCGACGGGCTGCGGCACTCCGGCACCATGGACCGCTGCGGCGACGAGAACGAGGTCATCGTCGCGGCCGCGGTGCAGGCCTCCGCCGACTTCTTCGGAGCGCGGAGCTCCGACGTGCAGCTCGCGGCCTTCCTCGCGCACTGGATGACCTCCGCCCCCGGCTGCACCCTGGAGAACCGCTATTGCGACTCGCCCTGGCTCGACTACGCCCGCGAGGACCAGACCAAACCGTACCTGGGCTGCAGCGCGGTGCCCGGCTGGCTTCCCGCCGGGCTGCTGCTGTGGCTGGCCCGGCGGCAGCGGCGGCTCAACCGACGGGGAACGGGTTGCGCGACTTGAACTGCGCCTGGTGCCAGTACGGGTAGGTCTTCGGCACCGCGCTGGCCGCGTCGAGCTTCGCCACCTGCTCCGCCGAGAGCGACCAGCCCAGGGCGCCCAGGTTGGCGGTGAGCTGCGCCTCGTTGCGCGCCCCGATGATGATGTTCGAGATTCCGGGGCGACCGGAGAGCCAGTTGAGCGCGACCTGCGGCACCGTCTTCCCCAGCTCCTTCGCCACCTCGTCGAGCGCGTCGACCACCCGGAAGAGGTGCTCCTCGGGCACCTGGGGCCCGCCGTCGGCCGTCGACTTGCTGTTGAGCCGCGACACCTCCGGCTTCGGCGCGCCGCGGCGCAGCTTGCCCGTCAGGCGGCCCCAGCCCAGCGGGCTCCACACCATGGTGCCCACGCCCTGGTCGAGGCCCAGCGGCATCAGCTCCCACTCGAACTCGCGCCCCACCAACGAGTAGTAGGCCTGGTGCACCACGTAGCGGCTCCAGCCGTGGCGCTCCGACGCGGCCAGCGACTTCATCAGGTGCCAGCCGGAGAAATTGGAGCACCCGAGGTAGCGCACCTTCCCGGAGCGCACGAGATCATCGAGCGCGCGCAGCGTCTCCTCCACCGGCGTCTGGGCGTCGAAGCCGTGCAGCGTGAAGACGTCGAGGTAGTCGGTGCCCAGGCGCTCCAGGGCGCGGTCCACGCTGCGCAGCAGGTGGTGCCGGGAGCTGCCCACGTCGTTGGGCGTCGGCCCCCAGGTGAAGGTGGCCTTGGTGGAGATGAGCGCGTCGTGGCGGCGCCCCTTGAGCGCCTGCCCGAGGATGCGCTCCGCTTCGCCGTGCGAATAGACGTCGGAGGAGTCGAAGAGCGTGACGCCCGCGTCCAGCGCCACGTCGACCAGCCGGGTGGCTTCCTTCACGTCGACCGAGCCGAAGCCCTTGAAGAAGTCGCCCACGCCGCCGAAGCCGCCGGTGCCGAGCGAGAAAAGAGGAACCTTGAAGCCGCTGCTGCCGAGTCGCCGGTATTCCATGGAGCGCCGTAGTAATTCGAGGCCACTCCACGTGCACCTCCAACTGCTCCTGCTTCTGCTGGTGTTCCTGGCCGGTGGCTCCATCGTGTGGAGCACGCTGCGCCTGGGCATCTCGCCCATGCCCACCGGGCGCTGCGTGCGCGCCACGCTGCTGGCGCTGGCGCCAGAGGTAGAGGGCGAGCTGCACGAGCTGGGCGCCGGCTGGGGCACCCTGGCCTGGGCGCTGGCGGAGCGCTTCCCCCGCGCCCGCGTCATCGCCTGGGAGGCCTCGCCGGTGCCGTACCTCTTCTGCTGGCTCCGGCTGTGGGCGCAGCCGCGCGCCAACCTCACGCTGCGCTTCGGCGACTTCCTCACGGGAGACCTGCGCAGCGCGGCGCTGGTCACCGCCTACCTGTGGACCGGCGGCATGCGCGCGCTGGCCACGAAGCTCGACGCCGAGCTGGAGCCCGGCGCCTGGGTGTTGACCCACACCTTCGCCTGGCCGGGCAGGACCGCGGACCGCACCGCGCGCGCGGCAGACCTCTACCGCACGCCCGTCTACCTCTACCGGGCAGGGGCCCACCCACCCCCGCTCAAGTAGTTTTGCGTCACCGCGTATCCGTGGTTGCTTCTTCGGCGTGATTCGCGAGGCCATTCAGGATCTCAATCGGCTGCGGCAGATCTCGGTCATCGCCGGCCGCTACGGCTTCGCCGACCTCCTGGAGCGGGCCGGCCTGCGCAAACCATCGGACGGACCGCTGGAGGTCGACACCGAAGCGCACACCTCCCCCGCCGCGCGCCGCTTCCGCCTGGCGCTGGCCGAGCTGGGGCCCACCTTCGTGAAGTTCGGGCAGATCCTGGCGGGCCGGGCCGACCTCGTCGTCCACGACGGCAAGGGTGCCTGGCACGCGTTGCGCGGGCGCGGGTGGGACCTCCACGCCCCCGCCTTCGACGTCGAGCTCGCCGCCTACCTCGTCCACACCTTCGGTGAGATCTCGAAGAGCAACACCCGCGCGGCGTTCTGGGAACTCCCCCCCGAGCTCGTTTCCAAGGCCGGTGTCAAGATGCCCCGCTCGACCGGAAAGGACGCCCCGATGGCGAGCGGCCAGTCGACTCCCACC
>CALNBU010001051.1 GCA_937875615.1 uncultured Archangium sp. | reverse complement strand
AGTACGCGCACGGAAACCCCACCCGCCACATCCTCTGGAAGGTGTACGCCCGCAGCCGCAAGCTGCTGGTGCGCATGCCGGAGCGCGCGCTGGCGCCGGGGCCGGTCAACGTGGCCTTCTTCGTGGCGGGCCCCGAGGACGAGGCCAGCGCGGGCGCCGCGCGGCTGTACCTCGAGGCCGGCCTGCTGGGCACCGAGCCCATCTTCTCCGCCGACGGCGCGACCGAGCCCGCCCACAGCGCCGCCGACGGCCTCGATCAACTCGTCGACTCCGCCCGCCAGCGCGCGCACGGCGCCGGCTCACTGGAGGCGCTGGCCGCGCAGATCAACCCGGCGCGCCTGCACGCCTGCCTCTTCTTCGCGCCCCCGCTCGACGGCCCGTGGCGGCCGCGCATGGTGGACTTCATCCGCGCCCGCGGGATGGAGGCCACCGTCATCATCGGGGTCGATGAGGCCGGCGAGGCGCCGCCCCCCGCCGGTCGGGTGCGCGCGTGGCTCTTCCAGCCGCCGCCCACCCTCGACTCCCAGCGCCCGACGCTCTCGAAGCTGAAGCAGACCCTGGAGGCCGAGGGCCTCCCGGTGAAGATCCTCCATCGCGCCACGGGGCAGCTGCTGTGACCCGCGACTCGAGGGCCATCTCCCTGCTGAAGGCGCTGCTGCTCGCCGGCGCGGTCGGCGTGTACTTCTGGTCGCTCGCCACGCCTCCCGGCCTGCTGGCGGCCATCGCCGGTGTGCTGGGCGCCTCGTGGCTCGCCTTCCTCCTCCAGGGCGAGGCGCTGCGCATGCGCGGCTGGCTGGTGCTGAGCGCGGTGTTGATCCTGAGCGGCCAGGCGCTCGCGGGCGGGCTCGCGCGCTGGGTCAGCTTTCTCCCCGCCAACTTCACGCTGCAGGCGGCCGACGCGCTGTCCCTGGGGCTGACCGTCTTCGGCGTCTTCCTCGCCCTGCGCCTGGCCTCTTCCCGCTGGCACGCCTTCTCGGTGCTGGAGCTGGCGGTGGTCATCGGCGCCCTGGCGCACGCCTTCAAAGACCACCGGCACATGCGCATCCACCAGCCGCGCTTCCTGAGCGACTGGGCGTGGAGCCGCGGCCTCGAACCGGAGCCGGTGCTCGCCTTCCTCGGCGTGGCGGTGACCGCGCTGGCCGCGCTGCTGCTGCTGCGCGCCTCCCGGGCGCGCCGGTTGCTGGCCATGGTGCTGCTCTTCCTGTCCGGGCTGCTGGTGCTGCTGCTGGGCGGCCCCGCCCTCACCGCCCCGCAGCAGGATGAGCTGGGCGTCCGTGGTGACCAGGACAAAGACGACAAGGATGACAAGGACAAGAACAACGACCGGAACGGCAACGGCGGCGGCGGTCGTCCGCCCGAGCCCGTCGCGGTGGTGGTCCTGCACGACGATCTCCCCGACGCCGACGCGCTCTATTTCCGCCAGGCGGTGCGATCGAAGCTGGTGGGCGACCGGCTGATCGAAGACGCCGACGGCCGCTTCGACGTCGACGTGCCCACCCAGTTCCCGCGCGGGAGCCCCGTCGAGGTCCCGGTGCCGCAGGCGCCCGCCTTCCATCGCGACGTGCGCACCTCCATGTACCTGCTGGTGGACCACGCGCAGCTCTTCGGCGTCGGCTTCCCCCGGCGCTTCTCGCCGCTGCCCAACCCCAACCCGCAGCGCTTCGTGCAGGCCTACGACGTCGACTCCGCGTTCCTGCTGCGCCCGGTGCACCGCATGTTGGGGCGCAGCGCGGTGCCCGAAGACTGGAGCGAGGCGCAGCTCGCCCACTACACCGAGCACCCGGCAGACCCCCGCTACCGGGAGCTGTCGGACCTCATCGTGCGCGACGTCGACCCGCGCTTCGTGGGCGACGACATCATGAAGGCCCTGTCCATCAAGCAATACCTCGAGAAGGAGGGGTTCTACTCGCTGGCCGAGAAGAACCTCTCCGGCGACGAGCCGGTGGCCACCTTCCTCTTCGGCGCGATGCGCGGCTACTGCGTCCACTTCGCCCACGCGGCGGTGTTTCTCCTGCGCAGCCAGGGCATCCCGGCGCGGGTGGCCATCGGCTACGGCGTGAGCACCGCCAAGCGTGGCGCGGGCTCGGCGGTGCTGGTCTTCGCCAACGAGGCGCACGCCTGGCCGGAGCTGTTCATCGACGGGGTGGGCTGGGTCACCTTCGACATCTCCCCGGAGCGCTCTGACGAGCCGCCGACGATGCACGTGGATCAAGACCTCGAGTCGGCGCTCGGCGAGCTGGCGCGAGGCGAGACGCCGACGCTGGAGGACAAGACCCCCTTCGAGGTGCCGTGGGCCGCGCTGGGGCTCACCGCCCTGGGCCTGCTGGGCACCGCGCTGCTGGGCGCCTTCGTGATGAAGGGCTGGCGCCGGCTGGGCGCGCGCACCCACGCGCTGGTGTACCGGTCGGTGCTCGACCAGCTCTCGGAGCTCGGGCTGGCCCGCCGGCCCGGCGAGAGCCGAGAGCGTCACGCGGCGCGCGTCGCGGCCCGCGCGCCCAGCTTCACCCGCCTGACCGGAGCGCACCTGCGCCTCGCCCTCGGCCACGACGACGCCGCGCTGCGCGCGCAGGTGCCGGCGCTGGCCAGTCAGACCCGCACCGAGCTCCGGCGCTCCACGCCGCTGCTGGCGCGGCTGGGCGCCTTCTTCAACCCCGTCGGCTGGTACTTCACCCGTTAGAGACCCATGGACCTCATGCACCCTGAATTGACGCTCGATGATGTTCGCTCCATCCCCGCCCGCCTGAGAGACCGCGTGCGCCACGACGTCATCGGCCGCGACGACATCATCGAGCTGGTGCTCATCGCCCTCTTCGCCGACGGCCACGTCCTGCTGGAGGACTACCCCGGCTCCGGAAAGACCACCCTGGCCAAGGCCCTGGGGCACGGCTTCGCCGAGGCCGCGCAGGGTGCGCCCGAGGCCATCCCCTCCTTCCGTCGCGTGCAGTTCACGCCCGACCTGCTGCCCAGCGACGTCACCGGGGTGACGCTGTTCGACCCCAACAACGCCACCTTCACCTTCCGGCGCGGGCCGGTCTTCGCGTCGGTGCTGCTGGTCGATGAGATCAACCGCACCTCGCCCAAGGTGCAGTCGGCGCTGCTGGAGGCGATGGCCGAGAAGCAGGTCACCGTGGACAACGTCAGCCACCGCCTCGACGAGCTGTTCTTCGTCATCGCCACCCAGAACCCGCTCGACTCCGTCGGCACCTACCCGCTGCCGCTGGCGCAGCTCGACCGCTTCCTCTTCAAGCTGTCGATGAAGCACATCGACCCGGCCAGCGAGCTCAAGGTGTTGCAGACCTGGGGCCACCCGCGGCAGGCCGCCGAGCTCCCGCAGGTGCAGCGCGAAGAGGTGCTGGCCGCGCGCGCGGCGGTGCGCCGGCAGGTGGCGGTGTCGGGCGCCATCGAGCAGTGTCTGGTCGACGTCGCGCAGGGCCTGCGAGACCCCAGGCGCACCCGGCAGGGCGTCTCGACCCGCTGTCTGGTGCAGGCCGTGCCCGCGCTGCAGATGCGCGCGGTGCTGCACGGCCGCGACTTCGTCTCCTCAGAGGACCTCGAGGCCCTGAGCCAGCCGCTCTTCCGACACCGCCTGGAGCTGATGCCCGGCGTGCAGGGCGAGGCGCTGGTGCAGGACGCCCTGCGGGCACCCATCGAGCGGCTCTCACGCGGGACGCTGGGGGCGGCGTGACGCGGGCCCTGCTCCTGGGGGTGTTGGTCTCCACCGGCGCGGCCGCCGCGCTCGAAGACCGCTTCACGCCCGAAGAGCAGGCCCTGTTGTCCGAGGTGAGCCAACAGCACCTCATCAAGGCCCGCGAGCTGGCCGAGAAGCTGCTCGCGAAGTCGCCCGACTCCTTCCCCGCCACCTGGGCCATGACCTGGGTCCACCACTACGAAGAAGGCAACCACCCGCGCGCGCTGGCCTGGGTGCGCAAGGCCGAGAAGCTGCTCAACGGGCGCGACCGCGAGTGGGGCATCAAGGTGTTGATCGAGGAGCACCACCTGCTGGCGGAGATGAACCGCAGCGAAGAGGCGCTGGCGGTGCTGGACCGCTTCGAGTCGAAGTACGGCCCGCCGCCGCCGTACCTGCGGGTGTGGCCGCTCTTCAAGTCGGGCCGCTACAACGAGTCGCGCGCCATCGCCGAGAAGCTGGCCTCTTCGAGCGACGAGTCGGATCGCGTCGCCGGCTACAACGGGTTGCTCAGCATCGCCTTCGAGCAACATGACCGCGAAGAGACCTGGCGCTGGTCGAAGGCCGGCGTCGACGCCGCGGGCCGCAGCTGCACCATCGTGCGCAACGCGGCGCTGGCGGCCTTCATGCGCTTCAAGCTCGACGAGTCCGAGGCGCTCACCGCCCGCGCCTTGAAGCTCAAGAACGACTGCATCGAGCCGGTGGACAACCAGGTGGCCAGCTTCGCCATCATCATGGGCCAGTTCCAGCAGGCGGTGGCCGCGCTGGAGTCCTCGAAGAGCGCCTACATCGAGAAGCAGTACCGCCCGCACGTGGCCCTCTCGCGGCGCGCGGTGCTGGTGGACCTGCTGGAGTCGCTCGGCCAGAACGCCGACGCGGTGCGCATGGCCGCCGAGCTGTACGGCCAGCAGCAGCGCATGGGGGTCAACAGCAGCTCCGCGGAGATCGAGCGCCTGGGCCGGGTGCTGCGCTACCTCTTCGCGCTCGACGGCCGCATCGCCCAGCTCGAGGAGCAGATCGCCACCGGGCCGCTGCCGCGTGGCCTGGGCGCGGGCACCTCCGAGCTGACGCGCCTGAACGCGACCCGCTGGGAGGTGCGCCGCGGGTTGATCCAGCTGCTGGGAGGCGACGCGCGCCTGATGCTCGTCACCCGCCCCGCCCTGGGCGAGGTCGCGTCGTGGTCCCACTGGCGCATCGGAGACCTCATCGGGGTGGTGGGCCCCGGCGTGATGCGGGCCTCCATCGCCCGGGCGCGCGTCCTCGACGCGCAGTTCCCCGAGGCCCTGGCGCTGCTCGACGCGCTCGAGGGCGAGGTGGCCTTCCGCGAGGGCGACTGGAAGCAGGCCATCGCGCTGGCCGATCGCGCGCTGCCCGGCATGCAGGCCGTGGCCTGCTTCGCGACCGACGAGGACGTGATGGCCGAACTGCCCGAGGCCCTGCGCGGACCGGCGATCAGTCCGATCCAGGGCTGGCCCTCGCTCGACGCCATCGACAAGGCCTTCGC
>CALNBU010001050.1 GCA_937875615.1 uncultured Archangium sp. | reverse complement strand
CCCCTACAACCTGGCGTTCATCAGGGATCTGCAGCCCTTCGCGGTGCGGTGCGCCTCCGACGTGTTGCATGACGCGGGCTTCGCGCACGCCTTCTTCTACGGGTCGGACGCGCACTTCGACGAGATGCAGCGCTTCGTCGAGGCGCACGGCTACGCCGAGCTGGCGACGCAGGTCGAGCTGCCGTCGTCGTTGCCCAGGGGCACCTGGGACGGCATCACTGATCTCGCGGTCGTCGATGAAGCGGTGCGCCGCGCCGCCGCCGCGGAGGGGCCGCGCTTCTCTTTCGTGATGTCGCTGTCGAACCACTCGCCCTTCACGCCGCCCCAGGATCTCCCGGCCGAGGTCTCCGCCCGGGTGGCCGAGGCGCTCGATGCGAACCCCAACACCGCCAGCGCCGATGACCGCCTGCGCCTCGTCACCTGGTCGTACACCGACGCCGCGGTGGCGCGGCTCTTCTCCGGCCTCGAACAGACCGGCCTCGACGCGCGCAGCGTGGTGCTGTTGATGGCCGATCATTCCACGGGGCACGCCTGGGTGTGGGGCGAGGCGCCGGAGGAGACCGATGACGCCAAGGCGCGCATCCCCTTCGCCATCGTCTTCCCTGAGGCGCTCCGGGCGAGCGTGGGCGACGTGGCGGCCTTCGACGCCGCGGTGGCCCGGGTCCAGACGCTCCTCGAGGAAGCGCCGCTCTCGCAGAACGACGTGCCCGCCCTGTTGCTGGCCCTGCTCAGCGCCCACCCCGGCGTGCGCGCGCTCCCGGAGGCGCAGCGCTGGCACACGCTGGGCGGTCAAGTGACCTCGCCGTACTTCGACCCGGGCCTCGACGACGGCGCCTACGTGCTGGGCATCAACGGCATCAGCGAGCTGTACGCGCTCGATCGCCAGGGGAAGCGCGTGGGCGACTACGAAGACTCGGTCTTCCTCAAGACGCGCGCCGACCGGTACCGGGTGACGCCGCGGTTGATCCCCGTCACCGCGACGCTCCAGGAGGTGCTGCGATCCACCCCGCCATGAAGCCGTCGTCGCCCCACGCCAGCACCTCCTGGTAGGCGCCCGCGCGCCGCAGCCGCAGAGTGAGCCGCGTCGTGGCCGCCCAGGTGCGCAGCGGCCGGCCCGCAGCGTCGGTGACGCCCTCCGCGGTGAAGTGGTAGCCGCGCCACTCCGAGGGCAGGGTGAGCGTCACCGCTTCGTCGAAGTCCCACAGCGCCTCGGGCCAGTAGACCTCGTCGGCGCGGGCGAACGACGAGAGCCAGTCGGTGGTGGGGTCGACGCCAGCCTGCGAGACGTAGGTGGAGATGACGTCGAGCTTCTGCTGGGCGTCGATGGGGCGGCGCAGGCCGGGGGCGTAGGCCTCGAGCGGCGCGGGGAGCGGGGGCATCGGCCGGAGCGGCTCGAAGAAGGTCCGGCAGTCCGAGGGCCAGCAGGGCCCGGCGTGCACCACGCCTCGCAGCAGCCGGGGCTGCGGGCCTCCGACGGCCTCCAGGGCGCGCCGGACGAAGACGTAGGTCATGGCGTGGTCCGGGTGGTCGTCGATGAAGTGCGGGAGCACCACCGTGCGCGGCCGGAGCCGCTCGAGCAGCGCGCGGAGATCCGCCTGCAGCGTCTGCGCGGTCCACGGGCCCGGCTGGCCGGTGCGCGCGCTGTGCTCGTCGAGGCGGTTGGCGGAGCGATCTGCGTAGGTGCCGGTGCGGGCGACGCACTCGCCGGTGGCGTCGCGGTGCTCCAGGGCGTCGAGGGGCGCGTCGCCCAGCCTCGCCAGCGCGCCGTCGGGGTAGCCGAGGAAGTGCACCGCGCGCACGTCGAGCCTGGCCAGGGCGCGCTGGCTCTCGTCTTCGCGGAGGTAGCCGTCGCGCTCGCAGGTGAAGTCGCCGTTGGTGACCAGCACCACCGCGACCGACTGCCCGCGCGCCCGCGCCTCGGCCATCAGCCCCGCCGCCAGCAGCGCCTCGTCGTCGGGGTGCGGCGCCACCACCAGCACGTCGACGCGGTGCGCCGCGCAGCCGGAGAGCAACAGCAGCAGGGAGACGACGCGATGGACGATGCCCACGGGTGCGATTCCTCATAAGAGAGGCGCCGCCACCGTGGCTACAGCCAAAGAACTGACGCTCGTCACGCCGGAGTCCGTGGTCCTCGACGGGGCCAACGGTGTCACCAGCGCCTCCCGCGCCCACTTCCCGTTCGCGCAGGGGGAGCTCCCGGTGCTGCTGGTGGCGCTGCTGGCCGCGCTGCTTCTCCGGCGGCGGGTCCGCTGGCTGGCGGCGGCGCTGCTGCTGGCGGCCGCGGCGCCCGGGTGTCTCCAGGTGCTGGT
>CALNBU010001049.1 GCA_937875615.1 uncultured Archangium sp. | reverse complement strand
CCCAGGCGCTGCCGCATGCCCTTGCTGAAGGTTCCGATGCGCCGGGCGTCGGCGCGCAGCCCCACCCGGTCGAGCGCCTGCGCCAGCTGCGCGTCGGACACCGCGAGGCCCTTGAGCGTCGCCACCGAGCGCAGGAAGTCGCGCGCGCGCAAGGCCGAGGGCAGGTGCAGGCGCTCGGGGAGGTAGCCGATGCGCGCGCGCACCGCGAGGTCGCCGGGCTCACCGCCCAGCACCGACACCTCGCCGCTGGTGGCGCGCGCCACTCCCAGCAGGACCTTGATGAAGGTGGTCTTGCCTGCGCCGTTGGGCCCGATGAGCCCGAAGGCTGCGCCGCGCGGCACCGACAGGGTGAGGCCGCGCAGCGCACGGTGAGGACGACCGAAGAGGCTCCGGTAGTCCTTCACCAACTCTTTCACGCACAGCGCTTCGGACATCGGACCGGTCGAGCCTAGCAGCTCACCGCGCCGCGCCGAGCGGGCGTGTCGAGCGACTACTTCTTCTTCTTCGCGGCAGGCTTCTTCGCCGCGGGCTTCTTCGCTGCCACGGGCTTCTTCGCCGCCGCCTTCTTCGCCGCCACGGGCTTCTTGACCGCCGCCTTCTTCGCCGCCACGGGCTTCTTGGCCGCCGGCTTCTTCGCCTTCACCGGCTTCTTCGCCGCGGCCTCGGTCTCGCTCTTCGACTTCTTTCGAAGGTCAGCGGCGTGCGCGCGCTGGTAGCTCTGGATGTCCTTGAAGCGACCCTTCGTGTCACGAACGGCGTAGAGCTTCTTGCCCGTCTTGCTGCGGAGAACGGTGCGTTTCGGCATTCTTTGAAATCCTCTTTTCCTACGGGTTGACGGCCACAACTTCGGCGTGAGTCGCAGTGGATGCGACCTTCACACCGTGCTTCAAGCACATTCTCGTTTTACGACCACCGTGAGTTCCGCTCTGTCACCTGCACCTGCCACGTTGCGCTCACTGCTCACGCTGGCCTGGCCCATCGTGCTGAGCCGCGCCAGCCAGACCATCATCGGGCTCTCCGACACGCTGTTGGTGGCGCACCTCGGCAAGTCTGCGCTGGCGGCGACGGCCACGGGCGCGCTCAACGCGCTGACGGTGTTGATGCTGCCGCTGGGCATCAGCTTCATCGTGCAGAGCTTCTCCGCGCAGCTCCACGCGCGCGGAGACGCGGCCGGCGCGCGACGCTTCGGTTGGTACGGCCTGCTGTTGGCGGCGCTGACGCAGCTGGGGTGCCTCGCCGTGTGGCCGCACATCGACGGCGTGCTGCAGCACCTGCCCTACGAGCCCGAGGTCCGCACGCTGATGGGCGGCTACCTGCGCATCCGCCTGTTGTCCGGCGGCGCCGCGGTGGGCATCGAGGCGCTCTCCAGTTACTTCGGAGGCCTGGGCCGGACGCGCCCGGGCATGGTGGCCAGCGTCGCCGCCATGGTGCTCAACGTGCTGGGCAACTGGCTCCTCATCGACGGCCACTTCGGGCTGCCGGCCATGGGCGTCGAGGGCTCCGCGCTGGCCAGCACCCTGGCGGCCCTCGCGGCCTTCGTGGGCTTCTTCCTCTACTTCGTGGTGCAGGGTCCGCGGGTCTCGCTGTCGCCGCGCGAGTTCCTGCGCATGCTGCGCTACGGCATCCCCGAGGGCTTCAACTGGTTCTTCGAGTTCGGCTCCTTCGTGTTCTTCACCAACGTGGTGATGGCCTCGCTGGGCACCGCGGCGCTGGCGGCGATGAACTCGGTGTTGAGCATCAACTCCCTGTCCTTCATGCCCGCCTTCGGGCTGGCCAGCGCCGGCGCCATCCTGGTGGGTCAGGCCATCGGCGCGGGCGAGAAAGACGCCGTGCCACGAATCCTGTGGCTGACGGTGCGCGCGGCGGTGTGCTGGCAGGCGGCGGTGGGCACCCTGTGCCTGCTGTTTCCGCACGCGCTCATCTCGCTCTTCGCGGAGGGAGAAGGCGGCCTCGAGGTGGCCCACATCGGCGCGCGCATGCTGCGCGTCGCGGTGGCCTGGGCGGTGTTCGACGCCTGCGCGATGACGCTCACCGAGGCGCTGCGCGGCGCCGGAGACACCTTCGTGCCGATGATGGCGCGCATCGCGCTGGCCTGGCTGCTCTTCGCGCCGGGCAGCTACGTGTCGGTGCACTTCTTCGGGTGGGAGGCGGTGCCGGCGCTGAGCTGGATCGTCCTGCACCTGGGCGCGCTGGCGCTCACGCTCTTCGTGCGCTTCCGGCTCGGCGCCTGGCGGCGCATCACCCTGGTCGAGCCCGCTCCCGGCTGAGGCCCCCGAATTTCTGCACACGCCTCCACGGAGGGGTGTCATGCCCACGCCATGAACCTGCTCCTGCTCGCCCTCGCCCTGTCCGCCGTACCCGTCACCGGAGACCAACCGGTCACCACGCCGCTGCCCGGCCCCACCTCGGCCCGCTTCGCGCTCCCGGTGTCGCTCGCCTTCGACGCGACGCTCACCGACGACGCCACGGCGCTGGTGAAGGACGACGGCTCGACGCGCGCGGGCAGCACCACCGACGTCATCGGCGCGCTCGCGCAGAGTGCCCCCGCGGTGGCCCGGCGACACTTCGAAGACGCGAAGTGGAACGACGCGGCCTCGCCGCGCACGGTGATCATCAAGAGCGTCACCGTCTCGTGGCGCACCGGCCCGCACTACCAGGTGCGCGTGGAGCTGGAGCGCCGCGAGGGCGACCGCCGGTTGGGCGTGGCGCAGGGGACGGGCCACGGCAGCGGCAGCCGCAGCAACGCCCAGCACACCGGCGCCGCCTACGCGCGCATGTTCGGGGGGAAGCCGAAGACCGGGCTCACCGAGGCCAACCCCGCAGCCGACGGCGCGGTGCTGCGCGCGGCGGCGCTGCAGGCCCTCGACCAGGCGATGTACCAGCTGGCGGCGGTGTGGGGCGGCGAGCAGGCGACGCAGAAGGCCCGCGCCGAGATGGAGGCGCTGATGAAGAAGAATCAGGCGGCCGCGAAGAAGAAGAAGTGAGCGCGCGCACCGCGCGCACCGAAAGCGGGGTACACGCGCGCCGATGACACGGCCCCGCATCGGCATCTCTCTCGGCGACCCCTCTGGCATCGGCGCCGAGGTCACCCTCAAAGCGCTGCGT
>CALNBU010001048.1 GCA_937875615.1 uncultured Archangium sp. | reverse complement strand
GGACGCCGAGCCCTTCTTCGCCGCCCGCCTCGAGGAGCTCCGCGCGCTGACTGCGGCGCGGGTGGCCCGGCAGGCGCAGCGCCAGCCGCCCACGGTGGAGCTGTCGGTGCGGGCGCTGGCGGGAGGGCAGAAGATGCTGCACCTCCGGCGGCTCAGCGGTGAAGCCGGGGTGCTGCTGCTCTTCGTGCTCACCGGCCGCGTCCCCAGCCGCGCCGATTTTCTGGGTGACGACTCCTCCGACGTGCTGGGTGAGGCGCCGGCCACGCTGTACGCCGAGGAGGGCGTCAGCGACGCGCGCGCCCCCGTGGCGCTGGAGACGTTGGACCGCGTGTGGCCGGTGAAGGGCGCGCTCCCCTGGCAGCTGCCCGGCGGCGCGTGGGTGCGTTGGGTGGCCCGCGGCGTGGTGCTGGAGGCGGAGGTGGCCGACGGCCCCGGCTGGCGCAGCGTCTTGAGCCGCGAGGAGGCCGAGGTGTTGACCGGCGCGCTGCTCCGGCACCAGCTCGAAGGGCGCCTCGTGCTGCAGTTGGTGCGCGACTGACATGAGCACGCCGCTCCAGAGCGCCGGACGGCGGTTCATCCAGAAGTTCGGGGTGGCGTTCCTGTGGGCCACGCTGGTCGGCCTGGCGTTGGGCGCGGCGGCGTACTTCCGGGTGGAGCGCCGGGAGCTCAACGAGGATCCCCGCTGGCACGCGCTGCCCCGCTTCTGGCTGGAGTCGCTGGAGCTGAGCAGCGCCGACTGGCGCGCGCGGGCCCTGGGCGGCTCCGCCGAGCGCCCCGACGACGTGGTGCTGGTGAACATCGACGAGGAGACGCTCAACAACGCCCGCGACTCCGAGCACCCCGAGTGGGCCATGCGCCCGTGGCCCCGGGAGCTGCTGGGGCGGGTGATCGAGCAGCTGCTGCGCGAGGGCGCCAGCCGGGTGTACGTCGACGGTTCGTTCGTCGACGTCTCCCCGAGATCTTCGACCGACGACGCCCGCTTCGGCGAGCTGCTGAGCCGGGTGGGGGAGCGCGTGGTGTTGCCCTGGGAGTGGCACCGGGAGCCCCGCCGGACCGCGCCCTGACGCCCTTCCTGCTCAAGGTGGCGGAGGTGCCGACGCGCGAGGCGTCGTGGCCGGTGTTGCGCAAGGTGTTGATGCAGCGGGTGCCGGCGTACCGCGTGGAGGAGGCCGGTCGGCTGGTGATCTGGGCGGGGGCGCCCAGCGAGGCGCGCAGGAAGGAGCTGGGGGCCGCGCTGGAGGTCAAGGCGCCGCTCGTCACCCGCGCGTTGACCGTCGACGACGACGCGCACGAGCTGAACGACGAGGCGCTGCTCCTGGAGTTGGCCGCGGTCCAGCTGAGCGGCCTGCCGACGGAGCAGCTGGTGACTGCGGGCGCGGTGGTGGCGCCGGTGGCGCCGCTGTTGTCGGCGGGGGTGCGGTTCGCCAACGGTCGCATGCTCCCCGACGCCGACGGCGTGGTGAGATCCGTGCCGCTCTTCATCGGCACGCGTGGCGCGGTGCTCCCCACCTTCGCCCTGGCGGCCCGGGAGGGCCCCTTCACCTGGCGCGACGGGGTGCTGTCTTCGGCCTCGGGCCCGCCGCTGCCCGTCGACGCGCAGGGCTTCCTGTCGTTGCGCTGGAGCGCCGACGAGGCAGGGCGCACCGGCCGCGGCACCATGAAGCGGGCCATCCCCGCCTGGCGGCTCCTCATCAACCGCGAAGACGACGACTCGGGCCGGGGCGTGCGGCACTACGAGAACGATCTGCGCGACCGGGTGGTGGTGCTGGTCGACGAGCGCGCCACGCAGCGGGTGACCACCGCGGTGGGCACGGTGACGCGCGGCGCGGTGTGGGCGCAGGCGGTGTCCAACGCGATGAAGGGCGAGGGCATCACCCGCGTGGCGCCGGAGACGGACTTCTGGCTGACGCTGGCCTTCGCCTTCGCGGGGGCGATCCTCGCGGTGGCGTGGAGCAGCCTCACCCAACGGCCCGGCTGGCTGGTGTGGTTCGCCACCATCGCCGCCGTCTTCGCGGTGCACGCGCTGGTGGCGCGGCAGCTCTACGTGACCCAGGCGAGGCAGGTGGCCTTCGTGGCGCCGGTGCTGGCCTGTGCGGGCACCTTCTTCGCGTCGCTGGGCTACGCGCGGACCCTCGAGCGCAGCCTCCGGGAGTTCATGTTCCGCGCGCTGGGTGGCGCGGTGCGGGCCGACGTGGTCCGCCGCGTGGAGCGGGACCTCGCGCTGATGCAGCCCGAGCGCCGGGAGCTGACCGTCTTCTTCTCCGACATCGAGGGCTTCACCGCGGTGGCCAACGAGAAGGACCCCAGGGTGATCGTCGAGGTGCTGCGCGACTACCTCCGGGAGATGACCGAGCTGGTGTTGGACAAGGGCGGCTACGTCGACAAGTACCTCGGCGACGGGCTGATGGCCTTCTGGGGCGCGCCGGTGGCGGCGCCCGATGATCCGGAGTCGGCCTGCGAGGCGGCGCTGCGCATGCACGCGCACTTCGAGCAGCGCGCGGTGCAGTGGGAAAAGAAGGCCGGCCGGCGGCTGGTGCTGCGCGCCGGCATGGAGACGGGCGACGCGGTGGTGGGCGAGATGGGGACCTCCCACCGCGTCAACTACACGGTGATGGGGGAGCCGGTGGCCACCGCCTTCCGGTTGGAGTCGCTGGCCAAGCGCTACGGCGTGCGCATCCTCTGCGGCGAGACGCTGTTCGACGAGGCGCGGGACACCTACCTCTTCCGCTCCGTCGACGTGGCGCGGCTGGGCCGGGGCGGCGAGGCGGTGAAGCTGTACGAGCTGCTCTCTCCGCTGGAGCTCGCCGACAACTTCACCTGGGTGCTCTCCCACGAGCTGGCCTGGGCCGCCTGGCGCGAGCGCCGCTTCGAAGACGCGCTGGCGGCGTTCGAAGAGCTGGCGAAGGCCCGACCGACCGACGAGGTGGTGGCGCTCTACGTGCGGCGCTGCCGGCAGGCCATCGAGGCGCCGCCGCCGGTTGATTGGGAAGGCGTGTATTCCGATTTGGAGTAGGGAAGCTGCGTGGAGCCGTTCTTCAAATACGAGGGCCTCGGCAACGACTTCGTGGTGCTCGACCGCCGCGCGTCGGGCGTCGATCTCGACGCCGACGCCAGTCGACGCCTGTGCGACCGCCACTTCGGCATCGGGGCAGACGGCGTGCTGACCATCCTCCCCGAGGCAGGCACCGCGGGGCGCATGGTGGTGCACAACGCCGACGGCTCGGTGGCGGAGATGTGCGGCAACGGCCTGCGCTGCGTGGTGAAGCACCTGGCGGAGCGCGACGGTGGCACGCCGCCGCGCCTGCGGGTCGCCACCGGTGCCGGCCTGCTGGACTGCGCGTTGGACTGGGCCGACGGCGCCCTGGAGCGCATCACCGTGGCCATGGGCCCCGCGCGGCTCGAGGCGCCGATGCTCCCGGGCGGGGGCCCCTTCGTCGCCGGGCAGCTCGAGGGCCTGCTGGCCACCGCGGTGAGCATGGGGAACCCGCACCTGGTGTTGCTCGACGTGCCGCCGTCGGAGGCGGCGCGCCTGGGCCCGGGGCTCGAGACGCACCCGCTGTTCCCGGAGCGGACCAACGTGGAGTTCCTCGCGCCGCGGCCCGAGGGCGGGCTGCAGGTGACGGTGTGGGAGCGCGGGGTGGGGCTGACGCTGGCGTGCGGCACCGGCGCCTGCGCCGCGGTGGTGGCCTGGGCGCTCGCCGGTCGCGGGCCCTTCGAGGCCTGGGTGCCGGTGGCGCTGCCAGGCGGGGTGCTCGACATCAAGGTGGCCGCGGATCTGAGCCAGGTCTGGCTGCGCGGCCCTGCGCGCTTCGTGTTCGAAGGGCGGCTCCCATGACCCTGGTGCAGCGGTGCCTCACCCTGGTGTCGATCACCGAGATCGAGGCGCTCCAGGAGCACGTGCTGGCGGAGTTCGCGGCCATGTGTGACGCGCAGTCGGGGGCGCTGTGGGTCACCACCGAGCGCGTGGGCCTCCGCCTGCGCGCGTGGCGCGGCTTGCTCGACCGCGCGGCGCTGCCGGAATTGGTGGACCCGGCGCTGGTGCAGGCCCAGTCGTGGACCGCGGACACCTCGCTGCTGGTGCCGCTGGTGGCGCCCAACGGTGAGCTGGTGGCCTTCGCGCAGCTCTCGCACCCCATCTCCGGCTCCTTCCCCGAGCAGCTGCTGGAGGCCTGCGACACGCTGGCCGCGTTCGCCGCGGCGGCGCTGAAGACCGCGCTGCGCTCCGCCCAGCTCCAGCGCCAGGGCCTGCGAGATCGCGAGACCGGCGCCTACACGCTCTCGTACTTCACCGACTACGCGACCAAGGAGATCTACAAGGCGCGCCGCTACGGCCGCGCCTTCTCGCTGCTCACCTTCTCGCTCGACAACCTGGGATCCATCCGCGCCCGGCTCGGACATCAGGCGGTGCGGCAGGCCCAGCAGATCATCCTGCGGGTGCTCTCGCAGATCATCCGCGACTCCGACGTGGTGGCCCGCGCCACCGAGCAGGAGTTTCACGTGCTGCTGCCCGAGACCGACTACTTCGGCGGGCTGATGTTCCTCCGGCGGGCGCTGACCGCGGTGGTCGAGGAGCCCGACGCGCGCGCGCTGGAGGCGAAGCTGTCGATGGGGCTGACCGGCGGCGTGGCCACCTTCCCCCGCGACGGAGACGACTTCGACGAGCTGCTGGGGTGCTGCCGGCGCCGCATGGACGAGCGGCGGGGTTCGCTGCACCACCACCTGCAGCTGGAGCCGTTGTCCTTCTGGGATGAGGTCGAGCTGTTGTTGGGCACCTCCCGGAGCCCGCGGCTGCCCAGCACCTCGGGCGAGCCGGCGCGGCGGGGCCAGGTGGCCGACGTGCTGTTCGAAGAGCTGCAGTCGGAGATCGGCCGGGAGTTCCTGAGAGATCCCATGTCGCGGGGGTTGCTCTACGTGGGCGGCCCCTCGGTGCGGACCGACCTCCCCATCGTTCGCGCGCTCGACAACGCGCCCGCCGACTTCGCGCCGCGCGTGTACGTGTTGGGGCGTCACGCCGACGTCCAGGAGCACCCGGCGATGACGCCGGTGTTCCTGGAGGGCGACGAGCGCCTGGCGCGGCACGAGTTCCTGCTGTGGATGGGCGACGGCTCGGCCTACGCGTTGCTGCAGCGGCGCGGGCGCGGGGCGACGTGGGGCTTCCACACCTCT
>CALNBU010001047.1 GCA_937875615.1 uncultured Archangium sp. | reverse complement strand
ATCTGCCCGGGTTTGAGTGCCTCCACCGCTTGCTCGAATTCCGGCACGAAACGGCCCGGCCCGGCCCAGCCCAGGTCGCCACCGCCCTGCGCACTGCCGCCGCCGGTGCCCGCATCGGGCCGCTCCCGGTCATCACAACCAACGAGGAAAATGAGCGCCAACGCGCCAGAGAGAAGTGAGAGACGATTCATGAGGGCTTTGAACTCCGAGGAGAAATAGTCGGCCGGGAACGACCCGGTGGCTGTTACACGAGCGCCCCTACACCGGCAAGCGACGGAGTCGTAACGTCGCAAGCCCATGAATTCATTATCAGGAGATGCCCATGAGCCTGGCTCACCCATTCTTCTCCGGGCTGCGCGCCCCGCTGCACAGCGCCCACCGCGGCGGCGCCGGTCTCTACCCCGAAAACACCATGTACGCCTTTCGGCGCGCGGTGGAGCTGCACCGCACCGATCTGCTGGAGCTCGATGTCCACGCCACCAGCGACGGCGAGGTGGTCGTGGCCCACGACGCGACGCTGGAGCGCTGCACCGACGGGAGCGGCCCTCTGGCGGCGCTGCGCTGGAGCGAGCTGTCGCGCCTCGACGCCGCCTTCCATACCCCGCTCCAGGGGCGCGGCATCACCGTGCCCAGGCTGCTCGAGGTGCTGCGCGCCTTCCCCGCCATCCGCCTCAACGTGGAGGTGAAGAACGCCGCCGCGGTGCAGCCCTTCGTGGACCTGGTGAAG
Organism: uncultured Archangium sp.; assembly: GCA_937875615.1. GTDB lineage: Bacteria > Myxococcota > Myxococcia > Myxococcales > Myxococcaceae > Archangium_A. The sequence goes on along the minus strand of CALNBU010001047.1, from coordinate 564 downwards.
AGCGAGGACGTGCTCTCGCGCCTGTGCATCGGCAGCGAGCACGACGAGGTGGCGGCGCAGCTGGTCGAGGCGCTCCCCGGCGGTTGCTTCTTCTTTCCAGCCAACGCCCTGGCGGCCTTCGTGCTGCCGACGAAGGCTGGCGAGCCGCCGCAGGATGACGAGCGCTACACCGTGCTGGACATGCCCTACGTCTACGAGGGCGTGCAGCTCTTCGACGCGGAGCTGGCGGACATCGCCCGCGCCCACGACAAGTGGATCAACGTCTGGACGGTGAACGTCGAGACCGACATGCGGCGCGCCCTCGCCGACGGCGTCGGGGGCATCATGACCGACCGGCCCGACGTGCTGCGCGCCGTGCTCGACAGCTGACGCTACCGCGCGCTGCCGGCCTTCACCCAGTCCAGGTACGGCGCGTGTCCGGCGGCCACGTCGAGCTTGAGGATCTCCGGCACCTGATACGGATGGAGCGCCACGATGCGCGCGCACAGCGCCCCGAAGTCCGCGGCGGTCTTGAAGAGCACCTGCACCTCGCGCTGCCCCTTGCCGCTCTCGCCGATCAGCACG
>CALNBU010001046.1 GCA_937875615.1 uncultured Archangium sp. | reverse complement strand
TGGCGCCCAGCACGTAGGCGGCGTTGCGGCGCAGGCCGGAGTAGCCGGCGCGCGCCAGCGGAGAGCCGGGAATCCACGCGTCGAACTGCGCGCGCGTCATGCCGGCGAGCTGATGGGCGGTGAGGCGCGCCAGCGGTCGCGGCTCGAAGCGGGGCCCGGCCTTCACCGGCGCCTGGTTCAGCGGGCAGACGTCCTGGCAGATGTCGCAGCCGAAGAGCGTCGCGCGCAGCGCCTCGGGCACCACGCCGGCCGCGTTCTCGATGGTCTGGTACGAGAGGCAGGCGCGCGCGTCGACCACCCGGGGCGCGACGATGGCGCCGGTGGGGCAGGCCGAGAGACACAGCGTGCAGCTCCCGCACAGGTCATCGCTCAGCGCGGTGGCCCAGGCGTCGACCTCCACCGGCAGCAGCATCACCGCCAGCACCACGTAGGAGCCGAACCGGGGCGTGGTGAGGCAGCCGTTGTTGGTCACCACGCCGAGGCCGGCGCGCACCGCCCACACCTTCTCCATCACCGGGTTGACGTCGGAGCTGCAGTAGCAGCGGTCGCTCCCGAAATGCTGCTTGAGGAGCCGGCGCAGGGTGCGCAGCCGGTCCTTCATGGTGGCGTGGTAGTCGCGGCCCTGCGCGTAGCGCGCCACGCGCGAGGGCTCGTCTCCGTGCCAGTAGTTGCAGGCCAGCGCCACCACCGTGCGGGCGTCGGGGTAGAGCCGTCGCACGTCGAGGCGCTCGTCGGCGCGCGCGGCCAGCCAGTCCATGTCGGCGTGGAAGCCCTGCACCAGCCAGTCGTGCAGCACCTGCGGGTCGATGGGCTCCGCCCGGGCGAAGCCCACGAGGTCGAAGCCGGCCTCGAGGGCCAGCGCCTCCACCTTCGCCGCGGACCAGCTCACGGCTTCGGCGCCACCCAGGGCGTGTCGGGCCGTCCGGCGAGGAGGTTGGCGGCGCGGGCCAGGGCGAAGAGCAGGTCGGAGAGCCGGTTGAGGTAGGTGACGACGGGCGCGTCGACCAGGCCCTCGCGGTGCAGCGGCACCACCGCCCGCTCCGCCCGCCGGCAGACGGTGCGCGCGAAGTGCAGCAGCGCCGCGGCGCGGGTCCCCCCGGGGAGGATGAAGGACTGCAGCGGCGGGAGCCGGGTGTCCCAGTCGTCGATGGCGCGCTCCATGGCGTCGACCCACGCGGCCTGCACCTGCGGGATGTGCGCGGCGGCCTTGCTGTCTCGGGGCGTGGCCAGCACCGAGCCCACGGTGAAGAGCTGATCCTGCAGCGACTGCAGCAGCGCGTCGAGCGACGTGAGCGCCTCGGCGCGCACCAGCCCCAGCACCGAGTTGAGCTCGTCGACGTCGCCGTAGGCCGCCACCCGCGCGTCGTCCTTCCCCACGCGGCCGCCGCCAAAGAGTGAG
>CALNBU010001045.1 GCA_937875615.1 uncultured Archangium sp. | reverse complement strand
CCGGGTCGAGCAGCAGGTCGATGCGCTCGCGGCCGGTCAGCTTGCCGTCCTTGTGCTGCCTGGCGATGCGGTCCGCGCCGCCGCCCACCTCGGCCTGCTCTTCGAGTTTCTTGAGGCGGGCGCGCAGCGGGGCCTTGTCGGAAAATTCACTCATGGCGACCGCGAGTTAGCAGGAGTGAAGCGGCGGTTGAAACCTCATGTCGTGCCCTTGCCAAATGACCGGCCCGGCAGTCAGGTCTCGTCCCCCATGATCCTCCTGAAGCTGGCCGCGGTCCTCGCAGCGCTGTCATCGCTGTCGTGCCTGGACGCGGCGGCGGACCTCGAGGCGCTCGGGTACCCGGTAACCATTCGGGCCGACGCGGGCATCGACGCTGACGCAGGCACCGACGCCGACGCGGGCACCGCCGCCGACGCGGGCACCGACGCCGACGCAGGCACCGACGCCGACGCGGGCACCGACGCCGACGCAGGCACCGACGCCGACGCGGGCATCGACGCCGACGCAGGCATCGACGCTGACGCGGGCATCGACACCGACGCGGGTACCGACGCCGACGCGGGCACCGACGCCGACGCAGGCACACCCGGAGCGCGACGCAGCGGCGGCCCGGTGACGACGGCGCTGACGTTCGGGAGCGCGCGCCAGGCGCTGGCGCCGTTGCACCTGACCCAGTCACTGGAGGTGCAGACGGTCGCGGCGCTGGAGGCGACGCTGTCGCTGCCGGTCGACCGCTCCACGCAGGGGCTGTGGGCGCACGTGACGCTGCCCGCGGGCGGCTGGCTCGAAGCTGGCGGCGCGCGACAGCACCCCGGCCCCGGCGCGTTCATCTTCTTTCCGCTCCAGGACCGGACGCTCCGCCTGCGCACGGAGCTGGCGCAACGGGTGACGGTGCGCCCGCTCGCCTCCGTCGACTCCGCGGGCGGCGGCTTCGAAGCGCTGGAGGAGCCACCCGTGCAGGTCTCCCTCCCTGTCGGCGACACCCGCGTCGACCTGGCGGGCACCGACACGTACCTCCATCTGGCGCGCGTGCAGCTCACCGCGCAGACCGGGAGCACCGTGCTGCTGGGCGCCTGCGGCACCACCGGAGACCAGCCGGTCGACGCGCACCCGATGATGGTCCCCGCGGGCGAGACGGCGTCGGCGGGCGTGTGGCTGCGCGCCGGTGCGGCGTGCGTCAGCAGCACCGCGCCCGCAACCATGACCCTGACCACCGTGGGTCGGGTGCGCCGCTTCGCCACCACCTCGCTGCGCGCGGTGCAGCCGGTCTCCGTGCTCGACACCCACCTTGCCCTCGGCGGCTGGTCCGGCGCGCCGCTCCCCGCGCAGTCCCTCGACTTCACGCTCTCCGGTCTGGCGAACACCGGCGGCGCCACCCACGCGCTGCTGCGCGTGGCCGCCACCACGCCGCTCTCGCTGGGGCCCTGTGGCGCACCGCAGCCCACGCTGGACCCCGGCGGGCTGGTGCTGGTGCCGCTCGGCGACCCGGTGTGCGCGCAGACGGCCAGCGAGGCGCACGCCTCGGTGGAGCTGGTGGCCGTGGTCACCCCCCGGTCGGAGGCCCAGGGCACCTGCAGCGCACCACCGCCTCCGCCTTCCTGTGCCGACACCACCCTGCTGGGGCGCCTCAACTGCCTGCCCGGCGTGCAGGCCCAGGCCACCTCGCAGCCGAACAGCCCTCCGGGAGCGCAGCAGTTCTTTCTCCGCATCACCCAGCCCGTCGACCACTTCCGGCCAGATGGGCCGACCTTCTCGCAGCGGGCGCTCCTCACCGTGCGCAACGAGGCCGCGCCCAC
>CALNBU010001044.1 GCA_937875615.1 uncultured Archangium sp. | reverse complement strand
AAGGAAAGATGGAGGCCGTGGCGGCGCACGACGCCTGGCCCGCCCACGCCCAGCGCGTGGAGCTGGACGAGGCGGTGCTGATGCCCGCGGTGGTGGACACCCACGTGCACGTCAACGAGCCCGGGCGCACCGACTGGGAGGGCTTCGCCAGCGCCACCCGCGCCGCGGCCGCGGGCGGCGTCGGCACCCTGGTGGACATGCCGCTCAACTCCATTCCGTCCACCACCACCGCCGCAGCGCTCCGCGCCAAGAAGAAGGAAGCGCAGGGGCAGTGCCTCATCGACGTGGGCTTCTGGGGCGGCGTGGTGCCCGGGAACGTGCGCGAGCTCGAGGCCCTCGCGCGGGAAGGGGCCCGGGGCTTCAAGTGCTTCCTGTGCCACTCCGGCGTCGACGAGTTCCCCGGCGTGGTGGAGCAGGACCTGCGCCCCGCCATGGAAGAGCTGGCGCGCCTCGGCCGCCCGCTGCTGGTGCACGCCGAGGTCGAGGGCCCCATCGACGCGGCGGCCGCCGACCTCGCCGGGCGAGACCCGCGCGCGTACGTCACCTACCTCGCGTCGCGCCCGCAGGCCGCCGAGGTCGACGCCATCTCGCTGGCCTCCCGCCTCTGCCGCGAGACCGGCGCCCGCACCCACATCGTCCACCACTCCGCCGGCGACGCGCTGCCGCTCATCCGCGCGGCGCGGGCCGAGGGCCTGCCCTTCACCGCGGAGACCTGCCCCCACTACCTCCACTTCGTCGCCGAGGAGATTGCCGACGGGGCCACGCCCTTCAAGTGCGCCCCGCCCATCCGCGAGCGGAACAACCGCGAGCTGCTGTGGGCCGCGCTGGGCGAGGGGCTGCTGGAGCTGGTGGCCTCAGACCACTCGCCCTGCACGCCGAAGCTCAAGCAACAGGAGCTGGGTGACTTCATGGCCGCCTGGGGCGGCATCTCCGGGCTGCAGGTGGGCCTGCCGGTGACCTGGAGCGGCGCCTCGGCGCGCGGCTTCGACCTTCCGCAGCTGGTGCGCTGGATGTGCGAGGCGCCCGCGAGGTTGGCCGGCCTCGAGGGCCGCAAGGGCCGGTTGGCCGCCGGCTACGACGCCGACCTGACCGTCTTCGAGCCCGAGGCGCGCTTCACCGTCGACGTCTCGACGCTGCAGCACAAGAACAAGCTGACGCCCTACGCCGGCGCCGCGCTGCGCGGCGTGGTGACCTCCACCTGGGTCCGCGGCGCGCGCGTCTTCCACCAGGGCGCACACGCCCCACACCCCGGAGGACAGTTCCTGTGAGCGCTCCCGACTTCGTCGACCTCCCCGACCTCGCCTCCGAGAGCCTGGGCGGCGCCGCGCTGCTCGCCAACGATGACTTCTTCGCCGAGAAGGAGAACCTCCTCAAAGCCCACGAGGCCGAGGGGCGCGACCTGGCCTTCACCGACAAGGGCCAGTGGATGGACGGCTGGGAGACGCGGCGCCGCCGTGAGCCCGGCCATGACTGGTGCGTGGTGCGCCTCGGGCTCCCCGGCGTCATCCGCGGCGTGGTGGTGGACACCACGTGGTTCCGCGGCAACTTCCCCGAGCGCTGCGCCCTCGAGGCCACGGCGCTCACCGGGCCCCTCGACCTCCACGCGCTGCAGACCGCCACCTGGGTCGAGCTGGTGCCAGAGGCGGCGCTGCGGGGCGACGCGAAGAATCACTTCGCCGTCAGCGACCCGCGGCGCTTCACCCACGTGCGCCTCAACATCTTCCCCGACGGGGGCGTGGCGCGCCTGCGCGTGCACGGCGAGGTGGTGCCCGACTGGACCCGGCTGCGCGCCCACGGCGGGCTGGTGGACCTCGCCGCGCTGGAGAACGGCGCCCACGTGCTGGCCTGCAGCGACATGTTCTTCGGGAGCCGGCACCACCTCATCAAGCCGGGGCGACCGGTGAACATGGGCGACGGCTGGCAGACCAGGCGGCGCCGCGGCCCCGGCCACGACTGGTCCCTGGTGCGGCTGGCGGCGCCGGGCACGCTCCAGCGGCTGGAGGTGGACACCACGCACTTCAAGGGCAACGCGCCCGGGCGCTGTCTCATCGAGGCCTGCGTGGGCGCGCGCGACGCGAAGGCCGACGCGCTCCAGGGCTGGCGCACGGTGGTCGACAGCCCGCTCCAGCCCCACACCCGACACCTCTTCGACGAAGCGCTGCGCCGAGTGGGGCCGGTGACGCACCTGCGGCTCTCGGTCTTCCCCGACGGCGGCGTGGCGCGGCTGCGCGCCTGGGGCGAGCTCGACGAGGCCCCCGACGCGGCGCTGACGAAGCTCAACGGACTGGCCCCCGAGGCCGCGACCGCTGCGTTCCTCTCCGTGTGCGGCGCGCGGCGATGGGCGGAGGCGATGACGGCCTCCCGGCCCTTCGAGGACGTGCCGGCGCTGCTGCGCATCGCCGAGGCGCGCTGGTGGAAGCTCGGAGACGCCGACTTCCGCGAGGCCTTCGCGGCGCACCCGCGCATCGGCGACAAGAAGGGCGGCGCCTGGAGCGCGCAGGAGCAGTCGGGCGCCGCGGCCGCGGCCCGGGACACCCTGGGGCGACTCCAGGCGCAGAACGACGCCTACTTCGACCGCCACGGCTTCATCTTCATCGTCTGCGCCACCGGGAAGGCCGCCGACGAGATGCTGGCGCTGCTCGACGCCCGGCTGCCGAAGGACACCGCGGAGGAAGTGCGCACCGCGGCGGAAGAGCAGGCGAACATCACCCGCCTGCGCCTGCGAAAGTGGCTCAAGGAGAACGCATGATTACCACCCACATCCTCGACACCACCCTGGGGCGCCCCGCGCGCGGCGTCCCCATCGCGCTCGAGCGCCAGTCG
>CALNBU010001043.1 GCA_937875615.1 uncultured Archangium sp. | reverse complement strand
GAAGCACACCACCGTCGCCAGCTACCTGGTCGCACGACTCCAGCAGCACGGCGTGAAGCACCTCTTCGGCGTACCCGGCGCCACCTGCGACCCGCTCTTCGCCGCGGCGGAGGCCGGGGGCATGGAGCTGGTCGTCACCGCCAGCGACCTCGAGGCGGGCTACGCCGCCGATGGCTACGCGCGCATGCGCGGCCTCGGGGCGGTGTCCGTCACCTACGGCGTGGGCACGCTGAGCCTGCTGGCCGCCATCGGTGGCGCGCACGCCGAGCGCAGCCCGGTGGTGGTCCTCAACGGCGGTCCCAGCGCCGACGACCTGCGCATCCAGAAGGAGACCGGCAGCCTCTTCAGTCATTCGGCGGGCCGGAGCTCCAGCGACCTGACCATGTTCCGCGAGGTGACGGCCTGGGCGGGGCGCGCGGAGACGGCGGCCGAGCTCCCGCGCCTGGCCGACGAGGCGCTGCGCTGCGCACGCACGCAGCAGCGGCCGGTGTACCTCGAGGTGCCCAAGCACCTCTGGACCGCGCGGTGCGCGGCGCCCGCCGACCAGCGCCCGCCCGACGCGCCGGAGTCCGACGAGGCCGCGCTCGCCGCGCAGGTGCTGGAGCGGCTGCGCGCGGCGACCCGCCCGGTGCTGCTGCTGGGCATCGAGCTGGCGCGCTTCGGCCTCGAAGACGCGGCGGCGGCGCTGGTGGAAAAGCTGCAGCTCCCGTGGGCCACCACCATGCTGGCCAAGTCGGCGCTGGCCGAAGACACGCCGGGCTTCGCCGGGGTCTACGGAGGCGAGCGCGCGGCGCCGCACCCGAAGCGGGTGGTGGAGGAGGCCGACGTGGTGCTGGCGCTGGGCTGCGTGATGGGCCGCCAGTACCGGCGCCTGGCGACGACGCGCGCCGCCGCCCTCATCCAGGTCGCCGACGGTCAGGTGCGCCTGAGCGGGAAGCCGCCCGCACCGGCGCAGCTCGCGGCCTTCCTCTCTGCGCTGCGCCGGCACCCCTGGACGCCCGACGCCGCGAAGCTGACCGGCCGGACGCTGCCGGGCACCGGCTTCCGCGAGCGCCGCGGCGAGGTGCCGACCGCGCAGCCCTCGAGCGAACGCGGGTTGACCTTCGACGGGCTGCTGGAGGAGGTCAGCGGCTTCCTCGACGAGGGCTTCGTCACCCTCACCGACACCAGCCTCAGCATGTACCCCGCGGCGGACCTGCAGGTGCGCGGGCGGAGGTCCTTCGTGTGCGACGCGGTCTGGCAGGCCATCGGCTTCTCGGTGCCCGCAGGCCTGGGCGTGGCGATGGCAGACCCCCGCCGACCCTTCGTCCTCTGCGGCGACGGGGGCTTCCAGATGACCGCGCAGAGCCTGTCGACCTGGGCGCGCCGGCAGGTGCGCGGCATCGTGGTGGTACTGGACAACGGCCTCTACGGCATCGAGCAATGGCTGCTCGACCCGCGCTTCTTCAGCGACGGGGCGGCGCCGAAGTCGTACCTCCCGCTCAACCGCTGGGACTACGTGGGCCTGGCCCGGGCGCTGGGCCTGAAGACGGCGAGCAGCGCGACCACGCCCGAGGCGCTCCGCCAGGCGCTGAAGGTGGCCCGCGAGGCCGACGGGCCGGCGTTGATTCACGCCGTGGTGAAGCCGCGAGACCTCCCGATGCAGTTGGCGCGCCGGCCCGGCTGACCGCCCCTGCGCCGCGGCTGCTATACAGGGTGATAGTGACACCCCGCCTGCGCGGTTCCTAAACCTCTTCGAGTAGAACACGAGGAGGTCACGGTGATTGTCGTTGCAGGTGGAACAGGGCAGCTCGGGAGCCACGTCGTCAACCAGCTCCGCGAGTCCGACGCGCGCGCTTCGTTCGCGGTGCTGGCGCGAGACCGCGCCAAATCAAGACACCTCGTCGAGCAGGGCGTCGAGGTGCGCCTCGCCGACTACGACCGTCCTGACGAGCTGCCCCGCGCCTTCGCCGGCGTGAAGAAGCTGTTGTTCATCTCCACCATGGCGATGAACCGCGCCGAGCAACAGAAGCGCGTGGTGGACGCGGCCGTGGCCGCGGGGGTCCAGCACATCATCTACACGGGCCTCGCCATTCGAGACATCGAGACCTCCGGCGTGCGCGACCTGATGAGGAGCCACTTCGAGACGGAGGCGCACATCGCCGCCAGCGGCGTCGCCTTCACGTTCCTGCGCAACACGATGTACGCCGAGGCAATCCCCGTCATCATCGGGCCGCAGGCGCTGGAGCGCGGCATCTTCCTCGCGGGCGGCCAGGGCCGCGTCCCCTACGCCTCGCGGGCGGAGATGGGCGAGGCCGCCGCGAACGTGCTCCTGCAGCGCGGACACGAAGGAAAGACCTACCAGGTGGCGGGCCCCGAGGCCGCCTCCTACGAGGAGGTCGCCCGCGCGCTGTCGGAGGCCACTGGCCGAACGATTGCCTACCAGAACATCTCGCCGGCCGAGCAGCTGGCTGCCCTCGAGGCCCGAGCTTCATGACCTCTCTGACCGCCGGGACCCTGCAGGACATCCGCGAGGGCCAGTACGAGGTCCAGCGACGCGACCTCGAGCGCCTGCTCGGGAGAAGGCCGATGGACCTGCGGGCGATGCTGGAGCGGGCCCTGGCTGAAGGCGGCCCACGGCCCCGGACATAAAGACAACAGATTCACCACCACCAGAGGGACCCACGATGAAGAACAGAAGCAAGAACAGAACTGTCATTGACCAGATGAACGAGGCCTTCCTGGGCAAGAACCTCGCCGCCGCCGTCGCCACGGTGTCCGACGACAGCGTCTGGATTCACCACGGCTCGCAGAAGCTCCCCTCGCTGCGCTTCGAGGGGAAGCGCGGCGTGGAGAAGTTCTTCCACACCTCGTTCACGGAGATGGACTTCGAGTACTATCGACCCACCCGGTTCCTCGAGGTCGAGGACACCATCACCGTTTTTGGCGAAGAGAGCTTCGTGTACCGCGGCGAAAAGCTGAACAACAAGTGGGTGCAAATCTACACACTGGCCGACGGCCGCATCACCCGCATGGAGGAGTTCGCAACCTCGACCAGGGCCAGCGACTACATGGTCGTGAGCTGAAGCCGGCTCCGGTCGCGGCGCGAGCGAACTGAAATTGCCATGGAACATGCTCCGCACCCGCAAGACACCGACGAGGTCTCCGAGCTCTGCAGAAGGCCCTTCGTGCTGGCGCTCAAGGACGCGATGAACGTCGTCAACGGCAAGTGGAAGCTGGCCGTCGTCTCGACCCTCCTGCATGGCCCCAGGGGCTTCACCGACATCGAGCGACAGCTCGATGGCATCACCGCGCGCATGTTGTCGCGCGAGTTGCGGGAGCTCGAGCTGAACGGCGTCCTGGTGCGGGAGGCGTCGGCCAGGTCGGCGCGATTCCGCAGGTACGCGCTGACCTCTTCGGGGCACCGCCTCAAGGACGTCATCTTCACCATGGCCAATTGGGGCCGGGACCACCGCAACGCCCACGCCGCGGGCGCGCCCGCCGACAGCGCGCCGCCCGTCGGGCCTCCGTAGAACCTTCCCCTCGCGCGCGACGGTGCGGTAGGTGCCCGGCATGCGTGCGCTGCGCTTTCACGCCTTCGGCGGCCCCGACGTGCTGCAGCTCGACCAGGTTGAGCCCCCGGAGCCCGCAGCCGGCGAGGCCCTGGTGGAGGTGCACGCGGGCGGGCTCAACTTCGCCGACACCGAGCGACGGGCCGGCACCTACCTCGGCGCGCTGCCGCTGCCGGAGACGAGCGGCTTCGAGGGCGCCGGTGTGGTGTGCGCCGTAGGTGCCGGGGTGGAGGCGGCGTGGATGGGGAGGCGCGTGGCCTTCATCGCCCCGCGGGCCCACGCAGAGCGCTGCGTGGTGCCGGCGCAGCGGCTCATCGCCCTCCCCGACGCCGTCGACTTCGTGACCGGCGCGGCCTTTCCCCTGCAGGGGCTGACGGCCTGGCACGTGCTGCACACCCTGGGGCGCGTGCGCGCGGGAGACACGGTGCTGGTGCACGCGGCCGCCGGGGGCGTCGGGCAGCTGCTGGTGCAGCTGGCGCGCGAGGCGGGCGCCCACGTCATCGGCACGGTGTCGCGCGACGCCAAGCACGACGCCGTCTTCGCCGCCGGAGCGCAGCGGGTGCTGACGCGCGGGCCCGGGTTCCAGAAAGAACTCCACGAGGTGGCGCCCGGCGGCGTGGACCTGCTCCTCGAAGGCCTGGGCGCCGACGTCGACGCGCTGGCCTCTCTGGCGCCGCTGGGGCGCTGGGTCACCTACGGCACCGCCGCCGGCCCGCCGCCGCCGCTGGCCCTCGACGCGCTCTATGAGAGGTCCATCACCGTGAGCGCCTTCTGGTTGCGCAGCGCGCTCCCCGCGGAGGTCGCGGCGCAGGCGCAGACGGCGGTGCTGGCGCGGGTGCTCGACGGGCGGCTCCGGCTCGCCATCTCCACCGCCCCGCTGGAAGAGGCGGCGCGCCTCCACCGTCGGCTGGAGAGCGGGCTCACCAGCGGCAAGTGGGTGCTGACGCTGCGCTGACGGTACACTGCGGCCGGTGCGACTCACCCGCCGCGACCTGCTGACCTCCGCCGCGCTGGCGGCGCTGCCCGGCCTCGGCGCACCACCGAGGCTGCGCGGAAAAGAGGTGCTGCCTTCGCCCGACTTCACGGCGCTGCACGACGCGCCCTGGCGCCTCGGCGTGCGTCCGCACCGGCGCGGCGGCTTCCGCCTGGGCCTCGACCCCGCGAACCCCGGCGGCAAGCTCGTCTTCCACAACTATGGCCACGGCGGCGCCGGCATCACCCTCAGCTGGGGCTGCGCCTCGATGCTGTGCGACCTGTTCCTCGCCGAGCTGCGCGCGCGGCGGCTGCCGGTGGACGCCACGCCGGTGGCGGTGCTGGGCACCGGCGTCATCGGGCTGACCGTCGCCACCGAGCTCCGGCGCCGCTGGCCTACGCTGCCCGTGCACGTCTACGCCAAGAGCCTCGACGTGCGCGACACCACCTCCTTCGTCGCCGGCGGCCAGTTCGAGCCCTCGGGCATCTGGCGCGAGTACGACAGCGAGGCGCTCCGGCCCACGCTGGCGGCGGTGCTGCGGCGCTCACGCGACCGCGTGGTAGAGCTCCAGCGCTCGGGGCAGCGCACGTCCTTCGGGGTGGCGGAGCGGAAGAACTACACGCTCGACCACCCCAACCGGGCCTTCGAGCAGTTCGTTCCCCCCGACGTGGTGCCGCCGCCGCGGCGCGGACGGCTCCCCTTCGAGAAGCTCCGGGTGCTGGGCCGGGAGTACAGCACCTGGCTGCTCAACCCCACCGTGCTGCTGCCGAAGCTGGCCCGCGACCTGCGCGAGGCCGGGGTGCGCTTCACCGCGCAGACCTTCTCGTCGCACGACGAGCTGGCGGCCCTGCCCGAGCCGGTGGTCATCAACTGCACCGGCTACGGCGCGAAGCAGTTGATGGCCGACGAGCAGCTGGTGGGGCAGCGCGGCCACCTGGTGCTGCTCAAGAAGACCCACGAGAAGCAGTTCTACTTTTTCAGCGGCGGCTGCTCGAACTTCGCCACCTCCTACGTGTTCTGCCGGCAGGACGACATCGTGCTCGGCGGCACCGTGCAGTCGGGCCGCGACAGCGCCGAGCCGGTGTCGGGCGACGAGGTGCTCTTCGAGCGAATCCTGGCGAACAACCGGGCCCTCTTCGAGGGTCGACCCGGCGCCTGCGAGCGGTGACCAGCGGGCGCACGGCTCCGTTATAAGGAGCGGCCCATGCCCACTCGTTACCAGCTGCCCAATGGACTCACCGTGGTGTTCGAGCCCCAACGCCACGTGCCGGTGGCGGCGTTCCAGGTGTGGGTGAAGGCCGGGAGCGCCGACGAGACGGCCGACGAAATCGGCCTCGCGCACCTCCACGAGCACATGCTCTTCAAGGGCACCTCGAAGCGGGGGCTGGGAGAAATCGCCCGCTCGGTGGAGGCGCACGGCGGCGCCATCAACGCGTGGACCAGCTTCGACCAGACCGTCTACCACGTGGTGATGGCCAGCCGGCACGCCTGGCAGGGCCTCGACGTGCTGGCCGACGCGGTGCGGAACTCGGCCTTCGACGAAGGCGAGCTCTCGCGGGAAATCGAGGTGGTGTGCGAAGAGATCAAGCGCAGCCTCGACATGGCCTCCCGCCGCGCCTCGAAGGCCTTCTTCGCCAACGCCTTCCGGGTGCACCCCTACGGCCGCCCGGTCATCGGCTTCGAGGAGAACGTGCGCGCGCACACCCGCGAGCGCGTCCTGGGCTTCTACCGAAAGCACTACCGGCCCACCAACCTGGTGCTGTCGGCGGTGGGCGACTTCGACGAGGCCACGCTGCGCGCGCAGGTCGACGCGCTCTTCGGTGGCGACTGGGGTCGCGCCGCGGCGCCGCCCTTCACCCGCCCGCGCGAGCCCGACTTCGACGGCGTGCGGGTCAGCCTGGTCGAAGACGAGCTCAAGGACGCGCACCTGCACTTCGGCTTTCAGGTCGAGGGCATGTCGCACCCCGACACCGCGGCGCTCGACGTGCTGGCCATGGTCCTCGGGCAGGGCGACGCCTCGCGCCTCGCGCTCGAGGTGCGGCGCAAGCGCGCGCTGGCCCGCGACGTGAGCGCCTGGGCCTGGACGCCGAAGGAGCGGGGCCTCTTCGCGGCCTCCATCACCTCGGTGCCCGAGACGCTGGCGCAGGCGCTCGAAGAGACGGCGCGGGTGATGGCCACGCTGACGCGCGTCGAGGCCGAGCCCGACGAGGTGGAGACGGTGAAGGCGCTCATCGAGGCCGAGGCCGTCTACCAGCGGGAGACGGTGCAGGGGCTGGCGCGCAAGTACGGCTCCTACGAGTCGACGGCCGGCGGCCTCGAGCAGGAGGCGGCCTACTACGAGGCGGTGAGCCGGGTGACGCCGCAGCGCCTGCGGGAGGTGGCCGAGCGCACCTTCACCTTCGACCGCGCGGTGGTCAGCGGCCTGCTGCCCCGGGGCACGCCGCTGTCCGAGGCGCAAGCGCGGGCGCTGTTGGCGGGCGCGGCCTCGGAGAAGCCCCGCTCCCTGCCCGCCCGCGTGGTGGCGGAGCGCACCGCTCCACGCCCGGCGCCGGTGGCCCGGGCTGCGCGCGACGGCGTCACCGTCGAGACCCTGCCCAACGGGGCCACGCTGGTGGTGAAGGAGGAGCGCGCCGCGCCGCTGTTCGCCCTGCGCGCCAGCTTCCTCGCCGGCACGCGCCTCGAGGGCGAAGCGGAGAACGGCATCTCCACGCTGCTGGCCCGCACGTGGACCCGCGGCACCACCTCGCTCCCGCCGGAGGCCATGAGCCACCTCGTCGACGCGCTCGCCGGCTCGGTGTCCGCGCTCGCCGGCAGAAACTCGGTCTCGCTGCGCGGCGAGTTCCTCTCGAAGCACTTCGAGCGCAGCTTCGACCTCTTCACCGACGCGCTGCTGCACCCGGCCTTCGACGAGGCGGAGGTGACGCGCGAGCGGACCCAGCAGCTCCAGGACCTCGCCAGCCGCGACGACCGGCCGGCCTCGGTGGCCATGGAGCTGCTGCAGAAGACGCTGTGGCAGGTGCACCCCTACCGGCTCTCGCCGCTGGGCGAGCCGGCCATCGTCGCCGCGCTGACGCCCGACGCGCTCCGGCGCTACCACCAGCGCTTCCTCCACCCCTCGCGGATGACCCTGGCGGTGGTCGGCGACGTCGACGCGGCGCGCGTCCTCGACCGGGTGCGCGAGGCCTTCTCTGCCCGCGCGTCCACGCCCTTCGACGCCCCGCTGGTGGCCCGGGAGCCCGCGTGGGACGGCCCGCGGACCGCGCGTCGCGTCCTGCCCAGGCAGCAGACGCACCTGATCTTCGGCTTCCACGGCGCGAGCATGTTCGAGCCCTGGCGCCGCGCCCTGGAGGTGCTGCAGACGCTGCTCTCCGGCCAGAGCGGCCGCCTCTTCCTCGAGCTGCGCGACAAGCGCTCCATGGCCTACAGCGTCTCCGCCGGCATGGTGGAGGGCCTCGAGACCGGCGCCTTCACCGTCTACATGGGCACCAGCCCCGAGAAGGTGGAGGCCGCGCAGGCCGGCATCAAAGACGAGCTGCTCAAGCTGCGCGAGGCGCTGGTGAGCGACGCCGAGCTGGCGCGCGCCAAGGAGTACCTCATCGGCACCCAGAGCATCGGCCTGCAGCGCAACGGCGCCCGCGCCGGCACCATGGCCCTCGACGCCTGCTACGGCCTCGGCGCGGAGGCCTGGCGCACCTACGGCCCTGAGATTGCGGCCGTCACCGCCGAGGACGTGCGCGAGGCCGCGCGCCGGGTCATCGACTTCGAGAAGTGCGCGCTGGCCGTGGTAGGACCAGCGGCATGACGCGCGTGCCTCTGTGGTTGTTGGTGGTGGCGCTCGCGGGCGTGGGTTGCTCGCTGGCGCTCCCCTTCGATGAAGATGCCCAGCCCTGCGACCCCGCCATCGACGACGAGGCGCTCAAGTGCCGGCCCAACTTCGAATGCATCCGGGACGTGACCGACGCTGGCACCTGCCAACGCACCTCGCGCGACGACGGCTGACGCCCGGCTACAGCTCCAGCGCCCACCAGTCGACGTAGATGCCCAACGCGGAGTTGCCGAAGCCGAGCAACGCGCGGTTCCGCTCGGCGTCGTACACCCCACCCGCAGAGGTGCGGGCGGGCGGCGCGTTCTCGGCGTCGACCTGGTACCACTGCTCCGCGCCAGGGGTGAGATCCAGCGCCTGCACGCCCTCCACCGCCGTCGCGCCGTCGGGCGTCCCGCCCCACACCAGAAGCCGGTGAGCCCGGGTGTCGAGCACGTAGCCCATGTTGCGGCGGCGCTGCGCCGCCTCCGAGCGCTCGAAGAGGCACGTCCACTTCGGCACCGCAGAGGAGAGGTCCAACACCCAGGTGTCGCCCAGGGTGGAGCCGCCGCGGTCGCCTCCAAACAACACCAGGCGGTCGGTGGCCTCGTCGTACGCCCAGGCGTGGCCGTTGCGGCCGCCAGGCGCCAGGCCCTCCACCGCCACCGGGGCCCAGGTGGCGACGCCACCTGTGAGGCGCAGCTCCCGCACCTCGCAGTGGTACATCCCGTCGACACCGTCGCTGCCGCCGCACACCGAGAGGTAGCGGTCGCGCCGGGCGTCGTAGAAGAAGCTGGGCTGGTACTCGCCGCGACCGGTCGCCGCGGGGAAGTCGGCGCTCCAGCGCGCGCTCGCCTCGTCCACCGTGAGCTGCTTGAGCACGTAGGGCGTGGCCGACAGCGCGTCGTCGAGGCCTCCGAAGTAGAGCGCGCCGCCGCCCGGCTGCGGCACCACGCGGCCAGCCGCGGAGGCCGGCGCGTCGCCTGAAAGCGGCAGCTGGCTCCAGCGCGCGTCGCTCAGCGAGTAGGCCCACAGCTCGTGGTTGGGGGTGAACTGCTGCGGCTGGTACACGAAGCCGCCGTAGAGCAGCACGCGGTCATGCTCGGCGTCGAGCCAGGTCGCGAAGTACTCCCGGCCCGAAGGGCCGCCAGCGCCCGTCCATTCCGCGGCGCGCGTCCACCGGAGCGGTTGCACCGTGAGGTTCACGTCGTGCTGCGTGGTCTTTCCATCGCAGGTGCTCTCCAGCACCACCGTCCCCAGCGTGGTGCCGTAGGGCACGGTGAGGCGCAGCGACTCACCCTCCACGGCGTCCGAGCGCGTCCCGCTCACCGCGACGCGGACCGCGGTGACGTCGGCCCCCAGCGTCAGCGGCACGCGGAGGCGCTCGCCCTGCCGACCGCCGAGCCCCGCGGGGAGCTCCAGCGCGCAGTCCGGTTCCACTGGAGGCTTCGGCTCCTCCACCGGAGGAGGCGAACAGGCAAAACACCACAGCAGCAGGGCTCCCGGGAGACGATTCATGGTGTGGGCCGGTCAGCAAGGCATGTGCCACCTCCGCCACCGCGGGGACAGCCACACGCGCTGCAGACACGCGAGCGCCGTTCGACACTTTCCCGGCGCCAGCCGGTGCGCGGCCTCAGCCCAACGCAGTGCGGTAGTCCAGCTCCTGCTCACCCGCGAACGCCGCGGGGTCCACCGAGGCGCCCAGGAAGAATGACTCCAGCGCGTCTTCCACCTGCTGCCGGGTGTCGGCCTGGTTGACGCGCGCGCGGAAGGCCGACGCGCCATAGAGGCCGTGCGAGTACCAGCCGAGGTGACTGCGGAAGCCGTGCACCGCCATCAGCTCGTCCTTCCTGGCGCGCGCCTCCGGGTCGAGCTGCTCCTTGTGGACGCGGGCCTCGGCCGAGAAGGTGAGGTGCCAGCGGAAGTGCCGCTGCACCAGCTCACAGCGCTCCTCGTTGGTGGGCTTCGGCCCGCCCAGCAGCTCGCGGAAGAGCCAGGGGTTGCCCAGGGCGCCGCGCCCGATCATCACGTAGTCGCAGCCCGTCTCTTCCAACATGCGCTGCGCGTCGCCGACGGTCTTCACGTCGCCGTTGCCGATGATGGGCATCTTGTCACCCACGTGCCGCTTGAGCCTGGCGATGGCGCTCCAGTCGGCGAGGCCGGAGTACCCCTGCGCCCGGGTGCGGCCGTGCATGGCCAGCGCGGCGCAGCCAGCGGCGCCCAGGGCGTCGGCCATCTCGAGGTAGTTGAGGCTGTTGGCGTCCCAGCCGCTGCGAATCTTCACCGTCACCGGCAACCCCGTGGCCTCGCGCACCTGCCGCACGATGTCCGCCGCGCGCGGGCTGTCGCACAGCAACCCGGAGCCGGCGCCGGTCTTGGTCACCTTCTTCACCGGGCAGCCCATGTTGATGTCGATAATCTGCGCGCCGTACTGCTTCGCCACCACCGCGGCCTTCGCCATGGCCTCCGGCTCCCCGCCGAAGAGTTGCAGCGAGTACGGCACCTCCACCTTCGGGTCGTAGCGGAGGTAGCGCATGGTGCGGGTGTTGATGCGGAACAGCCCCTGCGCGCTGATGAGCTCGGTGGGACACAGCGCCGCGCCCTGCTCGAAGGCCAGCACCCGGAAGGGCATCTCGCTGACGCCGGCCATGGGCGCGAGGATGAAGCGGTTGCGCAGCTGGTAGGGGCCGATGGGCAGCATCGCGCCTGCCTGTACCGGCAAGCGCCGGGGCGAGGCAAGACAGCACCGCGCCCACCAGCGGTGTTATGCGTACCCCGTGTTCCGCTTTCGCTTCGGGCCCATCCCCGTCGAGGTGCAGTTCGGCCACCTGCTGTTGAGCGCCTTCATCGGCTACAGCTTCATGTCTGTGCCCAGCCCGGGCTGGCCGGGCGACGTGCTGGGCGACACCAGCCACCCCAGGCACGCGTTGACGTTCGGCGTGGTGCTGGCGGTGTGGATGGTGCTCGTCTCGCTCTCGGTCTTCGCCCACGAGCTGGGGCACGCCGTCGTCGCGCGCATCTACGGGCTGAAGCCCTCGATTCACTTCGTGGGCCTGGGGGGCGCCACCTACGAGCCGGGGATTCCGCTGCTCGAGTGGTGGCGACAGGTGCTGCTGACGCTCGCCGGGCCCGCGGCGGGGTTGCTCTTCGGCGTGGCCTTCGGGCTGGTGGCGCTGCTCAGCCACGGCCACACCTCCGGCCTGTACTACTTCGCCTTCGGAATCTTCTACGCCAACCTCGCGTGGACGGTGCTCAACCTGCTGCCCATCAGCTCCTTCGACGGCGGCCGCATCACCGAGCTGGTGCTGACGCGCGCCTTCGGGCGCAACGGCTTCCTCTTCGCGCAGCTGGTGGCCCTCGCCTTCTCCATCGGCCTGCTGGTGCTGGCCTTCGTAGCGGCGATGCCGCTGCTGGGCATCGTGGTGTTGATGATGTCGGCGCGCACCATCTCCAACCTCACCGCCTGGCAACGGGGAGAGCTCCCGGAGGGCCCCATGGCCCACCCGCTCACCGCCGTCGTCGAGCGCGCCGAGGCGCTGTACCGCGAGCGCCAGCTCGACGAGGCCGGGGCGCTGGCCCGCGGGCTGGTCGACGCGCCGCAGACGCCGGCGCTGCTGCGCAGCCGCGCGCACGTGCTGTTGGGCTGGGTGGCGCTCAAGCAGGGCCAGGGGAGAAAGGCCCTCGACCACTTCAGTCAGGTGCAGGGGCTGGTGCTGCCCACCCACGCGCTGGCCGCGGCCTTCTCGCTCATCGGCGACGAGACGCGGGCGCTGCCCCTGTGGGCGCAGGCCGCCCAACAGGACCAGGACGAGACGATTCTCCACGAGTACGCCGGCGCGCTGCTGCGCGCAGGGAAGGAAGCCGAGGCGCGCGCGCTGCCCGGCGTGCGCATGGCGCGCGCGTGGGCGGCGGCGGAGCGGGTGCTCTACCTGCGCAAAGAATACGTGCAGGCCGCGAGCGCCGCCGAGGCCGCCTTCCGCGAGGAGCCGACGGCCACGCACGCCTACACCGCGGCGTGCGCGTGGGCGCTGGCGGGGCGGGCCGACGACGCGCTGCGGATGCTGACGCTGGCCTCGCAGAACGGCTTCGCCGACGCCGACGAGGCCGCCACCGACGCCGACCTCAAGAGCCTGCGGGCGCGCCCCGACTTTCAGGCGTGGCTGGGCTCGCTCGGCGCGCGGGCGTGAACGTCGCGTTCAGTTGAAGCCGCTGACGGTGGCGTCGCCCGTGTTGCGGTCGACGGCCACCCAGAAGCCGTGGTCGCTGCCCGTCTGGTGGCGCACGCTGAAAATCCACGCGCTCGCGGGGTCGGTGCCCTCCTCGTCGGACTCACCCACCGGCAACAGCGTCAACCCCTTCACCGCTTCGCGCACCGCCGCGTTGAGCTGGTCCTGGCTGAGCTGGTCTCCATGAATCTGGCGGATGATGGCGCGCGGCGTCTCGCCCTCTTCTTCGGTCAGCACCGCGTCGACGGCGCGCGCGAAGGCGTCCGCGTAGGAAATGGCCGGCGTCCCCCAGGCCGCCAGGTGCGCGTCGATGGTGCCCGCCGCGGTGTCGTCATTCACCGACGAGGCGGGGGCCCAGGGGTCACGGAAGGCGGCGACGTAGCTGTTGAAGTTGTCGCGCACGCTGGCGGGCAGTCGCCGGCCGTCGGTCTTGGTGAGGTAGCCGTCGCCGTTCTTGTCGGCCAGCTTCGCGCCCTCGGTGATGGTCTTCACGAAGTCGTCGACGAAGGTCTTGAGGCTGACCTTGACCTTCCCGTGCTTGACGAAGTTGTCCTGCAGGTCGGCCGGCAGCCGCGCCGCCTCCGCCAGCGAGAGCGTGGTGTTGCCGTCGAGGTTCGCCTGCTTCAGCTGCGCCTGCGCGTAGGCGCGGGCCGACTTCGCGAAGTCGGCAATCTTCACTTTCATCGTGGCCATGGGCGGCACTCTGCGCAGGCCGACCCCCCACTTCAAGCGCTCGATGCAGCCGTCACCTGGTTGTCACGCCCTGGCCGGCGCGCGCCGTCGACCCGCGTTGGCCGGGCCCGGAGGCTCCGCTACAGTGCCGTCCCCCGTGACGACGTCGAGCAGGCGAGCGCTGGTTCTCCCTCAGGCCCGGGCGGCGCGCCGATGAGGCCGTGGTCGTGGCCGTTCCCCGAAGCCCCGGAGGCGCTGCACGCCGCGCTGGTGCAACACCAGCACGCCGCGCTGCGCGACACCCTCCCCGTGGCGCACGCCATCGCGCTCCTCAACCTGGGAATGGCCAACTACGCGCTGTGGGCCGCGGGCGTGGACCCGCGCGCCTTCGGGTGGACCGCGCTCCTCGGGCTGGTCGCCGTGGTGCGGTT
The DNA here is from genome assembly GCA_937875615.1 of uncultured Archangium sp. Classification (GTDB taxonomy): domain Bacteria; phylum Myxococcota; class Myxococcia; order Myxococcales; family Myxococcaceae; genus Archangium_A. The sequence continues at coordinate 5,652 of CALNBU010001043.1, read as the reverse complement.
GGTCCAATGGCTCCGGTGGGGAGCCCGGCCGGTGGCCTTCGACGACGCCGAGCGCCAGCTGCGCGTGGCCCAGGTGCTGTTGCTGGTGGTGATGTCGGCGGCGAGCGCCTTCACCACCTGGGTCACCGCCACCCGGCTGGTCGGCAACCAGGTGTTGCTGCCGGTGGCCCTCGCCTTCGGCGCGCTGTGCCTGGCGCAGGCCATGAGCGCCATCCCCAGCGCCGCGCTCGCCTCGGCGCTGTTGGGCATCGTCCCTCCGGCGTTGGCGCTGTTGTGGCGCGGCGATGGTGGCACCCGGCTCATCGGCGTCAGCGCGCTGAGCGTGGCGGTGCTGCAGCTCAGCTTCCTCAAGAAGCGCCACGCCGCGCTGCTGGAGTTGCTGCAGCTGCAGCGGCGCATGTCAGACCTGGCCAGCTTCGACGCCCTCACCGGGCTGCTGTCGAGGCGGGCGCTGCTCGAGGCGCTGCAGACCAGGGTCGAGCACGGGCAACCCTTCGCGCTGGCGCTGGTCGACCTCGACGGCTTCAAGGCCATCAACGACACCCGGGGTCACGCCATGGGCGACGCGCTGCTGCGCGCCGTCAGCCAACGCTTCCTGGCCTGCGGCGAGGCGGTGGGCCGGCTGGGCGGAGATGAATTCGTGGTGGTGCTCGACGGGGTCCACCACGACGCGGACTGCGCCGCGCGCACCGCGGAGATTCTCACCGCCGCCGAGGCGCCGGTCGCGGTGGGCGGCGCGACGCTCCAGGTCTCCGCGAGCGTCGGCTATGCGCTGTACCCGGCCGACGGCACCGAGGTCAGCGCGCTCATGCGCGTCGCCGACGAGGCGATGTACACCGCCAAGCGCGCGGGCAAGAACCGCGCGGCGGGCGCCCGGGAGACGTCACTCCAGGGGCAGCGCGGCTGACAGCCGCAGCGACGCGCGGGCCGTCGCCAGCTCGGTGCGCGCCGAAATCTGCGCCACCTCGGCGCCGAAGAGGTCGCGCTCGGCCTGAATCACGTCCACCTGGGTGGCGGAGCCGACGGCGTAGCGGTCCTTCGAGACCTGCGCGGCGCGCTGCGCGGACTCCACCTGCGCCTTCGCCGCGTCAATCTTGATGAGGGCCGCGTTGAGGCGCTGCCAGTCGGCGTTCACCTGGTCCCGCGCCGCCAGCTTCGTCTTCTCCACCGCCAGGCGCGCCTGGCTGGCCGCCGCGTTGACCACCCCCATGTTCATGAAGGTGGGCGCGTCGAGGCGCCAGGTGGCGGTGACCCCGGCGGTGTAGAGCGAGTCCCGTCCCTGGAAGCCGGTGGCGTTGGTGAAGCGCTGCGTGAAGTTCGCCGCCACCGTCGGCACCAGCGCCAACCCAGCCCCGGTGGCCGCCAGCTCCGTGGCCGAGGCGTCTTTGTCCGCGGCCTGCACGGCCGGCAGCGCGTCGATGCGGCCCTCGAGCTCCTCCAGCGGCGCCTCCGGGCTGAGGTTGTCCTGCCACTCGGGCATGGCGCCGGGCGCCTCGATGCCGGTGAGCGTGCGCAGCGTGCGCCGCGAGGTCGAGGCCAGCACCGCCGCGTCGGCCACCATCTGCCGCGTGCGCTGCATCTCGGAGCGCGCGCGCGACAGGTCGAGCTCGGTGGTGGCGCCGGCCTGAGTCCGGATCTCCATCAACTTGAGCTGCGCCTCCGCCACGCCGGCCGACTTCTTCGCCGACTCCTGGGTGGCCAGCGCCGCCGCGTAGCCGTAGTAGGCGGCCACCACCTGCCGGCGGACCTGGTCCTTCGTCACCTGCTCCCGCAGCTCCGCGGAGTCGTTGCTGACGCCGGCGGAGGCGGCACGAATCCACCGCTGGGTGTCGATGAGCGGCAGCTCGAAACGCAGCGAGGCGTCGAGCTGATTCTTGGGGATGATGACCAGCTCCCGGAGGCCGGTCGGGCTGGTGCTGTCCGGGAACTGGGTGACCGCGTCGTACTGGTTGTGGGTCCAGCCGGCCTGCGCGGTGAGCGACGGCAGCAGCGCGCTCCACGCCGCCCGGTACTCCGCGGCGGCGCGATTCCGCGCCTCCACGGTGATGCGTTGGTCGACGTTGGCCGACTCCGCAGCGTCGAGGAAGCTCTTCAGGTCGGCCTGCGCCAGCGCGGTCGACGACACCAGCAACAACAACACGCTCTTCATTTCCCTGCCTCCGCCAGCGCGACTTCATGCGTCGCGGTGGACTCCGTGGAGTGTTCGGCCCGCCGGTCTCTCCACCGGCGCACCAGCATCGAGATGTCGTCGAAGAAGGCGTACACGGCCGGCACCGCCAGCAGCGTCAGCACCAGCGACAACAGCTGACCGCCCACCACCACACCGGCGGTGGCGCGGTTGAACCCGGAGCCGATGCCGCGCGCGGTGACCAGCGGAATCATGCCGGCCACGAAGGCGAAGGTGGTCATCAGAATCGGGCGGAGGCGGTCCTTGTTCGCCTCCATGATGGCCTGCAGACGCGCGGCCTTGCGCACCGCCTTCTCGACGCCCACGAAGTCGCGGAAGTCGGCCTTGTCGAGCGCGCGCGCCAGCCGCTCCGCGCCCACCTTCTCGCCCAGGCGCTCCATCAGCACGCCGCGCATGCGGGTGAGCGTAGGCGCCCTGGCGGCCTCCTCCAGCGCCGCCTCCAGCTCGGGCTCGAGCTGTTCGCGCAGATGGTTGGAGTGGTCGATCTGCAGAATGGCGTTCTTCTTCACCACGCCGAACAGCACGAAGATGCCGAGGAAGCTGTACATGTCGAGCGCCTGGTCGAAGAGGATGATCGAGGCGATGGCGTAGGGCAGTGTCAGCGGCAGCGAGATGAGGATGGTCACCGGGTGCAGCCACGACTCGAACTGCGCCGCAAGGATCAGGTACATGAAGACGAAGCTCGCCAGCAGCCCGAGGATGAACGAGAGCCCGGTCTCGCGCATCAGCTTGGTCTGCCCCTGCGCCTTCACCGTGTAGCCCTTGCCCATCTTCAGCACCTCCTGGTCGAGCACCGCCTTCACCGCGTCGCCCACCTCGCCCTCGGACTGGCCGGGGCCGGCGTTGGCCATGATGGTGACCTGGCGCTCGCGCTGGTAGCGCTGGATGTTCGACGGGCTGGAGCCGCTCTGCACCCTCACCACGTCGGACAGCGACACCAACCCCAGCTTGCGCGAAGGCACGGTGATGAGCCGCAGCGCGTCTTCGTCGCTGCGGTACTCGGAGGTGGCGCGCATGCGCACGTCGTACTGCTCGCCGCCCTCGGAGTAGTTCGACACCTTCTGACCGGCCACCAGGTACTGGAGCGCCTGCGCCACATCGAGCACCTGCACGCCCAGGTCCGCGGCCCGCTGGCGATCGACGTACACGCCGAGCTCCGGCTTGCCCAGCACCAGCGAGGTGTCGACGTCGACGGCGATGGGCACCTCCTTCTTGAGGCGCGCCAGGATCTTCTCCGAGTATTCGGCCAGCACGTCGATGTCGGGCCCGGCCACCAGATACTGGATGCGCTGCGCGGCCTGACCACCGCCGAACTCGTTCACGTCGGCGATGTTCAGCTTGAGATCCGCCGACATCAGCGGCAGCAGCATCTCGCGCATCTTGTTCTTGAAGTCGTTCTGCGTGATCTCACGAACGTCGGGCGGCACCATCTTCACGTAGATGCGCGCCTGGTTCGGCGTCTTGGCCGCGTCGTCGCCGATGGTGAGCAGCGTGGCCGTCACCTCGGGCTCCTGACGGATGAGGCGCGCGATGCGCTCGCCGACCAGCTCGGTCGCCGGCACCGAGCGACCTTCGGGCAGGCGCACGATGACCTCGAACTGCGCGCGGTCGTCGATGGGCAGGAAGCCCTTCTTGGCCTTCGCGGCCAGGGGGCCCACCGCCAGCAACGACAGCACCGAGGCGATGGCGATGACCCATCGACGCTGCATCACCCACCCCAGCACCGCCACGTACAACCGCTCGATGGGCCGGTAGAAGATGTCGACCAGCTTCTCCATCGGGTTCTTGCCCTTCGAGTGGTCCGGCACCTTCAGGAAGCGCGAAGCCAACGATGGAGTCAGGGTGAAGGACACGAAGAGCGACACCGCGATGGCGAAGCTCATGGTGACGCCGAAGCTCCCCAGGAAGCGACCGGGCACACCGGCGACGAAGGCGATGGGAAGGAAGACGGCGATGAGCGACAGCGTGGTGGCCATCACCGCGAGGCCGATCTCCTTCGTCCCCTCGATGGCCGCTCGCTTGGGGTCCATGCCCTTCTCTTCCACGAAGCGGAAGATGTTCTCGAGCACCACGATGGCGTCGTCGATGACGATGCCTACCGCCAGCGCCAGCGCCAGCAGGGTGATGGAGTTGAGCGTGTACCCCTGCAGCTTCATCAGGGCGAAGGTGCCGACGATGGAGGTGGGGATGGCCAGCGCGGCGATGATGGTGCTGCGCCAGTTTCCGAGGAAGAGCAGCACGATGATGGCCGCGAAGAGCGCGCCGAGGATGAGGTGCTCGGTGACCGCGTCGGTCGAGGTGCGCACCACCGCCGAGCCGTCGCGCTGCACCTCGAGGAAGAAGCCCTGCGGCAGCTCCTTCTGCGTCTCGTCCATGCGCTCGCGGACGTCCTCGACCACCTCGAGCGTGTTGGTGCCCGACTGCTTGGTCACCGAGAGGATGACCGTGCGCTCACCGTTCCACATCGCTGACGAGTCGACGTCCTGCACGCCGTCGGTGACGGTGGCGATCTCATCGAGCCTGATGGAGCGACCGGCCTGGTCGCGGACGATGATGGCCTTGAGCTCGTCGACCGACTCCACGCGACCGTTGACGCGCACCGTGAGGTAGTCGCGGCTGGTGTCGACGCGGCCACCCGGCAGGGTGATGTTCTGCGCGTTGATGGCGGCGGCCACCTCCAGCGGGGAGATGCCCAGGGCCTTGAGCTGCACCGGGTCGACCTGCACGTCGATCTGGCGCTTGCGGCCACCGATGATGGTCACCTGCCCCACGCCGCTCACCGACTCGAAGCGGCGGCGCACGATGCGGTCGGCGATGTCCGTCACCTCGCGCACCGACTTGCCGGGCGCGCGCAGCGCGACGAAGAGCACGGGGATGGCGTCGGGCTCGAACTTGCGGATGACCGGCGGGTCGATGCCCTTGGGCAGCTCGGCCAGTACGCCGTTCACCTTCTGCTGGACCTCCTGGCTGGCCACGTCGACGTTCTTCTCGAGGATGAACTGGACGATGACCTGGCTGACGCCCTCGGCGGACACGCTGCGCAGCTCGTCGATGCCGGAGATGGTGTTGACGGCGCCTTCGATCTTGTCGGAGACGTCACGCTCCATGTCCTCGGGCGAGGAGCCGGCCTGCACGGTCTGCACCAGCACCACCGGGAACTCGACCTTGGGGAACTGGTCGACGCCCAGCTGGGTATAGAACGCGCCGCCCACCACCAGGATGACCAACGACAGCACCGTCGCAAAGACGGGCCGCTTCACGCAGATTTCAGCGAGCCATTGCATGGATCAGGTCTCCCTTCACTGGGTGATGAGCGAGCCGTCGTGCAGCCCGGGCGGCGGCGACACGATGACCTTCTCTCCGACCTTCAACGGCTCCAGCACCGCCATCAGGCCGGCCTTGGTCACCCCGGTGCGCACCACCATCTCGAAGGCGGGGCAGCCAGAAGATGGCACCGACCCCAA
>CALNBU010001042.1 GCA_937875615.1 uncultured Archangium sp. | reverse complement strand
GCCGACCATGCCGTACATGGCCGCGCTGCCGTCAGGGGCCGGCTCTCCCGCCTTGAGCCGCGACGCGCAGTCGCGCACGTCCTCGAGGAACTTCGTCAGCACCGCGCCCTGGTGCGCCGGCGTCACCATCAGGTGCAGGGCGGGCGGGTTCATCTGGCGGTCCAGCTTCCAGCCGCGCGCGTCGAGCGCGTCGCCCAGCTCGTACACGTTGAGCGCGTCGTGGGTGAAGGCGAACACGCCGGCCACCGGCGCGCCGAGCACGGTGAAGCCCAGCGCGCGCAGCTGGGTCTGCATGGTCTGGGTGCTCTCCAGAATCGTCTTCGCCCGCGCCAGGTAGCCCTCTTCTCCCAGGTGGTGCAGCACGGCCCAGGCCGCGGCGATGGCGCCGCCGGGCCGGGTGCCGCTGAACGAGGGCGAGGCGTAGAGCCCACCGTTCCACCCCGCGTAGGTGAAGAACTGGTGCCGTCGCAGCGCGCCGGAGCGGTACAGCACCACCGAGGCGCCCTTGGCCGCGTAGCCGTACTTGTGCACGTCGGCGGACATGCTGGTGACGCCGTCGACGGCGAAGTCGAAGGGCGTCAGCGCGCGGCCCAGCTTGCGCGCGAAGGGGAGGAAGAAGCCGCCCAGGCAGGCGTCGACGTGACAGAGCAGCCCGCGCACCTTCGCCAGCGCGGCGATGGCGGGGATGTCGTCGATGACGCCCTGCGGGTAGGCCGGGGCGCTGCCCACCAGCAGCACCGTCTCCGGGCGGATCAACCGCTCCAGCGCCGCCACGTCGACGCGGAAGTCGGCGCCCAACGGGGCGTGGTCGTAGTCGACGTCGAAGTAGTGCATCGCCTTGTCGAAGGCCGGGTGCGCCGACGCCGGCACGATGACGTGCGGTCGCTGGATTCCGCGCTCCTTCCGGCCCCACTCGCGGGCCGTCTTCACCGCCATCATGATGCTCTCGGTGCCGCCGGAGGTCATGGTGCCCTGCACCTCGTCGTCGCCGCTCAGCAGCGCCGCCGCGATGGACACCACCTCGCACTCCATCTGGCGCAGCGAGGGGAAGGCCAGCGGCGAGAGCCCGTTCTCGGAGATGAACTCCGCGTAGGCCTCCTTGAGCAGCGCCGAGACCTCGTCGCCGGCGAAGTAGACGAGCGAGAAGGTACGGCCGTCCTTCCACCGCGCGTCACCTTCATGGAGGCTCTTGAGCTGCCGCATCACCTCTTCGCGGCTGGTACCTGTCACCGGGAGCGTCTTGGACATGAGCGCCCTCTACTCCGGGTCGGGCCCGTGTTTTTGACTGATGCAAGACGAACAGTTGAGTGCATAGGGTTGGGCATGTCGCGTCAGACGCCCGTGCGCTCACTGCTGCTCGCCTTCCTCGTCGCCGCTTCGGGCGCCCTCGCCGCTGACCCGCTGACCGACGCGGTGCTGGCGCCGCGCCCGGCGGGCGGTGAGTACATGGGGCTGTACCTGAAGAATCAGAAGATTGGCTACATGTTCAGCAACGTCACCCTGTCGGCCGACAAGAAGACCGTCACCAGCGTGATGGAGATGCACTTCCTCGCGAAGGTCGGCGCCAACGTGTCCGACCGGCTCCTCCGCGAGACGCGCGTCTACGAGTCGAAGCCCGGCGGGCGGTTGGTCTCGTTCCTGCTCGAGCAGAGCGGCGACGGCGGCAACGAGACGCGGCAGGGACTGGCGAGCCAGAAGGGCATCCGCTTCACGCGGAAGAAGCCCGGGTTGCCCGATGACGTGAAGCAGCTCCCGCCTTCGAAGGAGGTGGTGGAGGACGCCGACCAGGCGCGGGTGGCGCTCTTCCGCGGGGCGACGGTGGTGGGCAACATCACCGACGCGCTGGACCT
>CALNBU010001041.1 GCA_937875615.1 uncultured Archangium sp. | reverse complement strand
AGCGCGGTCGCGGAGAAGTTGCGCACGGTGAAGGTGAACTGCCAGGCGCCGGCGCCGAGGTGCGGGGCCAGCTCCGCGCGCATGTCGACCAGCGCGTGGTTGGGGTGCGGCCGGTCTGCGTCGATGGCGCGCAGCACCAGCTCCGGCTTCGCCTTCTCGCCCTTCGCGGTGGCGGCGCTGGGGGGCTCGGCCTCCAGGCGCAGGCTGCTCTGCAGCAGCGCCGACACCAGCACCAGGCGGCGCCCGGGCAGCGGCGAGTCGTCGAGGGTGCGCGCCGCGGTCTCCAGGCAGCGGTTCAGGTCGGCGGCGACGTAGCGGGGCTTCGCCTCGTCGAGGGCCGAGAGCAGGCGGAGGCGCTCGAAGCCGAGCGGCGCGACCGCCGCCGGGTTGTCGGTGCACACCACCAGCGTCGCCGGCTCCTCGGGGGAGAGCTCGCGCAGCGCGGCCTTCGCCTCGTCGCGCGCGAGGTCGAACAGGGGCTTGCCGTCGTCGAAACGCAGCCCGAAGGAGGTGTCGAGCACCACCGCGGTGGCCGCCAGCCCGCGCGGCGTGGCGAGGTTCTCTGGCGCGGAGCAAGACGGGCGCGCCAGGGCCAGCGGCACCGCGAGGAAGAGGAGCGTGCGCAGGAGGTACAGCAGGACGCGCTTGAGCTTGAGCCGCGAGGCGGTGCGCTTCTGGCTGCGCAGCACGAAGTCGAGGGCGGCGAAGGGGACCTCGCGCGGGCGGCGCCGGTCGAAGAGGTGCACCAGCAGGGGGATGAGGGCCGCCAGCGCGCCCAGCAGGAACCACGGTTGCGCGAAGGTCACAGCCGGCCTCCGCGACGGCCGAGGAAGCGCAGCAGCACCTCGTCGAGGGGCTCGTCGGTGCGCACGCGCTCGTAGTCGATGTCGGCGGCCCGGCAGGCGTCGCGCGTGGCGTCGAGGAAGCGGGTGAACTCCTCGAGGTAGCTCTCGCGGATTTCGCGCGGGTTCACCTCCACGCGGCCGCCGTCCTCCATGGAGGTGAAGAGCGTGGGGTCGTCGTAGGGAAAGTCGAGCTCCGCGGGGTCGACGAGGTGGAAGACGGCCACGTCGTGCTTGCGGCGCTTGAGCGCCAGCAGCCGCTTGAGGCCCTCGTCATCGGGGTCGAAGAAGTCGGAGAACACGCACACCAGCGCGCGCCGCGGCAGCTTCTCGGCGAGGGTGGCGGCGGTGGCGGCCAACTCGGTGCCGCCCGAGGCCCCGGCCGACTCCAGCGCGTCCAGCACGGTGGTGAGGTGCGTGGCGGCGGCGCGCGGCGGCACCTCGGCGAAGCGGCCCCGGGCGACGAGCGCCACGCCCACCGCGTCCTGGGCGCGCACCAGCAGGTGCGCCAGCGCCCCGGCCAGCACCCGCGCCACGTCGAGCTTCGAGAGGCCGGCGGTGCCGAAGCCCATGGAGCCGCTGGAGTCCACCACCATCACCGCCCGGAGGTTGGTCTCGTGCTCGAAGCGCTTGACGTAGTACTTGTCGAACTTCCCGAAGGCCTTCCAGTCGAGGTGTCGCAGCTCGTCGCCCGGCGCGTACTCCTTGTGCTCGGCGAACTCCACGCTCTGGCCCTGGTGCGGCGACTTGTGGAGCCCCGAGAGCACGCCCTCCACCACCGCGCGGGTGCGCAGCTTGAGGCCCGAGAGGCGCGCGAGCATGGCGGGGTCCAGCGACATGCGCCGCTGTCTAACGCACCTTTGCGCCGTGGAGCGCCTGGTACTTCCGCGAGGGCGTCAGTGCGCCGGGCTGGGCGGCGCCGCGGCGTCGTCGGAGGCCTCCGGCTCGTCTTCTCCGGTCTTCGGCGCGGGCAGCCGCTCGTTCAGCACCATGCGCATGATGCCGGGGAACACCGCCAGCATCAGCACGGTGGCGCCGACGATGCCGAAGATGACCACCGTGGCCAGCGGGCGCTGCACCTCGCTGCCGGCGCCGGTGTTGAGGGCCATGGGCGAGAAGCCGAGCGCCGCCACCGCCGCGGTGGTGAGCACCGCGCGCAGGGCGTGCGAGGCGCCGCGCACCACCGCCTGCTCCAGCGGGAAGCCGGCCTCCTGTTCGCGCCGCACCGCGGAGGCCATCACCACGCCGTTGAGCACCGCCACGCCGGCCAGCGCGATGAAGCCCACCGCGGCGGGGATGCTGAAGGACATGCCGCGGACCAGCAGGCCGCCCAGGCCCCCGATGAGCGCCAGGGGCACCAGGGTGAAGACCGCGAAGGCCATGCGCGCGCTGCCGAAGGTCAGCACCAGCATCGCGGCGATGATGGCCAGGGCCAGCGGCACCACCATGGCCAGCCGCGCCTGCGCGCGGGCGAAGCTCTCGAATTGGCCGCCCCAGCTCGACGCGTAGCCCGAGGGCAGCGGCACCTGCTCGGCCACCCTGGCCTGGGCCTCGGTCACCCACGACACCAGGTCGCGACCGCGGAGGTTCACCTCCACGCGCACCGTGCGCTGGAAGTTCTCGCGGCGCACGGTGGTGGGCCCCTCGACCTCCCGCACCGTGCCCAGCTCGTCGAGGTTCACCAGCTTGTCGTCGGAGGTCTCCACCAGCAGGTCGCCCACGGCCTCGGGAGAGATGTTGGCCGGAGGCACCAGCACCCGCACGTCGAAGCGCCGCGGCCCCTCGTAGATGGAGCCCACCTTGCGGCCCACGCGCGCGGCCTCGATGGTCTCGAAGGCCTTCTCCAGCTCGACGCCGTAGCGCGCGAGGCGCTCGCGGTTGGGCTGGAAGGTCAGGGTGGGCATGCCGGTGAGGCGCTCGATGCGCACGTCGCCGGTGCCGTCGATGCCGCGCACCACGTCGCCCACCGCGGCGGCCTTCTCGTTGAGCACCGCCAGGTCGCGGCCGGAGATGCGGATGGCGACGTCCGAGCGGCTGCCGGAGATGAGCTCGTTGTTGCGGTCTTCGATGGGCTGCGAGACCGAGACGAAGGTGCTGGGCACGCGGCCCTCCACGCGCGTCTTCAGCAGCGCCGCCATGCCCTCGAAGTTCCTGGCCGAGGTCCACTCCTTCTCCGGCTTCATGCGGATGAGCACGTCGGTGGCGTCGTTGCCGCGCGGGTCGAAGGCCATCTCCGCGCGCCCGGTCATGCCCAGCACCGCCTCCACGTCGGGGAGCTCCAGCACCGCGGCCTCCACCGCGAGGTCCAGGCGGCGGGCCTCGCTGAGCGCCACCGACGGCGGCCTGCGGATGCCCAGCACGATGTCGCCCTCCTGGATGCGGGGGATGAACTCCGCGCCCTTCGTCGACTGCAGCGCCAGCAGCGCCACCAGCGCCAGCGCCGACGCCGTCACCCAGGCCACGCGCTGCTGCAGCACGGTGGGCAGCACCGACTGGTACCAGTCGGTCAGCCGCGAGAGCCAGCGGGGGCCGTGGCCCAGCTGCTTCGGCAGCAGCGCCGCGCTGACGCCGGGGAAGAGCGCCACCGAGTAGAACATGGCGCCGAAGAGCGCCGAGGCCATCACCACCGTCATGGGGCGGAACATCTTGCCCTCCACGCCCTCGAGCGTGAGCAGCGGGAGGTACACCAGCATGATGATGGCCACCGAGAAGGCCACCGGGCGCGCCACCGAGGCCGCCGCCTCGCCCAGCTTCGCCAGCCGCTCCTTCTCGGAGCGCAGCTGCACGCCGGCCATGGCCGTCAACATGCCCTCCAGCACCACGATGGGTCCGTCGACGAGGAAGCCGAAGTCGATGGCGCCCAGCGACATCAGGTCGCCCGTCACGCCCAGCGCGTGCATGGCGAAGAGGGCCACGCTCATCGAGGCGGGGATGCCCAGCACCACCGCGATGGCGCCGCGCAGCGAGCCCAGGAAGACCGCCAGCACCAGCAGCACCACCAGCGCGCCCTCGGCGAGGTTCTTGAGCACCGTGTAGAGCACGCGGTTGACGAACTCCGAGCGGTCGTAGAGCGTGGTCAGCTTCACGCCCGGCGGCAGGGTGGCCTGCAGCTCGGCCACGCGCTCCTTCACGTCGCCGATGACGTCGCGGCTGTTGGCGCCCAGCACCATCATCACCGTGCCCGCCACCACCTCGCCGCGGCCGTCTTTGGTGGCGACGCCGTAGCGCAGCGCGGGGCCCACGCGCACGTCGGCCACCTGCTTGACGATGACGCGCTGGTTGCCGCCACGAATCACCACGTTGCCGAGGTCCTCCTCGTCGACCAGCAGGCCCTCGCCGCGCAGCAGCAGGTTCTCGCCGCGGTACTCGAGGTAGCCGCCGCCCACGCTGGAGGTGGCCCGGGAGATGGCCTCCTCCAGCTCGTTGAGGGTGAGGTTGAGCGAGTTGAGCCGCGTGGAGGAGGTGACGACCTGGAACTGCTTGAGCTCTCCGCCCAGGGTGTTGACCTCGATGACGCCCTGCACGGAGCGCAGGCGCGGCACCAGCTCCCAGTCGAGCAGCGTGCGCAGCTGCATCGCCGAGTGCGTGCCGTTCTCGCTCTCGAGCGCGAAGAAGAGGATTTCGCCCAGGCCGGTGGACACCGGCGCCAGCTGCGGCGGAGGGATGAAGGCCGGGAGGTCGGCGGTGGCCTCGCGCAGGCGCTCCGCCACCAGCTGCCGGGCGAACCAGATGTTGGTGCCCTCCTTGAAGACGGCGGTGATGACCGACAGCGACGCGCGCGACACGCTGCGCACCTCCGAGAGGCCGGGCATGCCGTTGAGCGCCAGCTCCATGGGCGCGGTCACCATGCGCTCGGCGTCGGTGGGCGAGAGGCCGGGGGCTTCGGTGACGATGGTGACCTGCACGTTGCTGACGTCGGGCAGCGCGTCGATGGGCAGCCGCAGCGCCGCCACCACGCCCCCGCCCAGCAGCACCGCGAGGATGGCCAGCACCGCGCCACGCGAGCGCACCGAAGCAAGGACGATTCGTTCCAACATGCCTCGGCGCACTTCAAGAGCGAGGCCGATGGCAAGTAGTTGAAATTACTGTCTGTGTGACTTCATAAAGTCGTCTTTGGCGACTTTGTGGTCGTCAGGGGCGACTTCCCTTGGTAGGTACAGTAGAGTCGCCAGTCGCGACTTTTGTCGCATCTGACGACCATGAAGCTGGCTGCCCGTCTCACGCTCGCCATCGGCCTCTGTGCGGTGGTGCTCTTCACCGCCGGCGGTGCGCTGATGCTGCGGCGGGAGCGCGCCGAATTGGAGGCGGTGGAGGTGAAGGAGACGCTGCTGTTGGCGCGCAGCCTCCAGGTGGCCTTCGAGAACGCGCTGCGCGACCGGCAGATTCAGGACGTCTCGGAGACCCTCGCGGCGCTGGAGCGGGTGGAGCCCTCCATCGGCATCTTCGTCTTCGACGACGCGGGGCTGCTGGTGGGGGTGTCGGCCGACGCGGTGGTCAGCGAGGCGACGCTGGCCCTGGAGCGCCGGGCGCGGGCCGAGCCGCTGGCGGTGGTGGAGCTGACGCCGGAGACGCTGCGGGTGGGTCTCCGGCTGCGCGACGAGACGCCGGAGAGCGCGTCGGCCATCGTGCTGGAGAAGCCGCTGCTGCTGCTGCAGGAGGACCTGGCGCAGACCCGGCGCTCCATCGCGCTGACGGTGCTGCTCTTCGTGGCCGCGGTGGCGCTGTTGACGTGGCTGCTGGCGCGGCGCTCGGTGGCGCTGCCGCTGCGGCGGCTGGTGCGCGACATGCGGCGGGTGCGCGAAGGGGACCTCTCGGTGGCCGCGGAGGCGCGCCGCTTCGACGAGGTGGGGGAGGCGGCGCACGAGTTCGACCAGCTGGTGGCCGCGTTAGAGCGCGCCCGCAGCCGCGCGAAGGAAGAGGGCGACGCGCGCCAGCGCATGGAGCGCGCGCTGCAGGACGCAGACAAGCTCATCACCCTGGGGCAGCTCTCGGCGGTGATGGCGCATGAAATCGGCTCGCCGCTGCAGGTGCTCGAGGGCCGCGCGCGCGCGCTGTCGAAGCACGCCGACGAGCCAGAGGCCACGCGCCGCACCGCGCAGATGCTGGTGGAGCAGACCGAGCGCATCACCCGCATCGTCAGCCAGCTGTTGTCCATCACCCGGCGGCGGGCCTCGGCGCCCGCCACCCTCGACGGCGCGCAGGGCGTGCAGGCGGTGGCGGCGCTGTTGGAGGTGGAGGCGCGGCGCCGCGGCGTCGCGCTGCAGCTCTCGGTGACGGGCCAGACGCAGGTGTTCGCCGACGCCGACCAGCTCCAGCAGGTGGCGCTCAACCTGCTGCGCAACGCCATCAACGTCAGCCCGCGAGGGGGCGCGGTGCAGGTGCGCGTGGGCGGACCCGGCGCGCAGTTCCTGTTGGAGGTGGAGGACGATGGACCCGGCCTCGACGCCGCGGTGCGCGAGCGCCTCTTCGAGCCCTTCTTCACCACCCGGCCGCAGGAGGGCGGGAGCGGGCTGGGGCTGTCGGTGGTGCACACCATCGTGAAGGAGCATCGCGGCGCGGTGGAGTTTCCGGTGGTGGAGCGCGGCTGTCTGGCGCGCGTGCTGCTGCCCCGCGAAGACGAGGCCCAGCGCCCACGGAGTCAGCCATGAAGCGATTGCTCATCATCGACGACGACGCCAGCGTGGTGAACTGGCTGAGCGAGGCGCTCCAGGAAGAAGGGTACCTGGTCTCCACCGAGCTCTCCGCGCCGCGGGCGCTCCAGCGCCTCGGCGAGGAGCGCTTCGACCTTGTCATCTCCGACATCGAGATGCCGGAGCTGCGCGGGCTGGAGCTGCTGCGCTCGCTCACCGCCACCCGGCCCGAGCAGCTGGTGCTGCTCATCACCGCCTTCGGCTCCATCGACCTGGCCATGGAGTCGGTGCGCGCCGGGGCCGTCGACTTCCTCGCCAAGCCCTTCCGCATCGAGGCCCTGGTGCTGGCCATCGAGCGCGCGCTGCGCGAGCGTCAGCTGCGTCGCGAGGTGGTGCGGCTGCGCGAGGCCGTCA
>CALNBU010001040.1 GCA_937875615.1 uncultured Archangium sp. | reverse complement strand
GGCACACGCCGGTGGTCGGCGGCGCCCCCGGACCCCTGCGGCTGGGCGCCGGGACTCAGGTCCGACGGGGCCGGAGGTTGCGCAGCTCGAGCTCCTGCCGCATCACGCGGTAGTCCTTCGTCTCGGCCGGCATCTCGATGAAGCTGCACATGTCGAAGAGGCGGCTGAAGATGCGCTCCCCGACGCGGCTGCGAAGCAGCTGGCTGTCCTTGGCGTCCTGCTTGGCCTCGTCGGAGCTCACGTACCCGTGGACCGCTCGCGGCGCGCCCTTTCGCTCGGCAGCCAGCGAGTAGTTGGTCGCGAAGAGCGTGACCTTGCCCGAGTTGTAGCGGCGGGCGATGAGCTCATCGAGCGTCTCCATCTCGAACTCGGAGCCGCGGCCCTTTCCCAGCTCGTCGATCGCGAGCAGCTCGACCTCGCACAGCGGGCCGATGATCTCCCCGCCGCTCTTTCCCTCGCGGAAACCGCGGCGGATGTCCTGGAAGAGGAAGGAGATCTCCTGGTAGCGCACGGGCACGCCGACCTCGAGCGCCAGATGCGCGAGCACCGCCGAGAGCAGGTGCGTCTTCCCGGTGCCGACCGGACCGCTCAGGATGAAGCCGGTCGCGCCCTGTCCGGGTTGGTAGCCGTGGGCGAACGCGCGCGCCTCGCTCCAGGCGCGGTGCTGCGCCTCGTTCTGGCTGCGGTAGCCCTCGAAATCCGCCGTCGCGAAACGGCCCGGAAGGCCCGCGGCGTCGAAGCGCGCAAGTCGCTGCCTGGCCTCGCGGCACTCACAGGGGCGCATCACGTCGTAGTCGCGGACGCCGGCCTTCTCACTGAACGCGGCCTGCTGCGTGGCCAGTCGCCAGCCGCTGTCGCCGCACTTGAGGCAGACCCGGCTGCACTCGCACGCACGCGCCGACGCGCGCTCATTGCGCCGCTCGCGCACCCAGCCGCGTCCCCCACACTCCTCGCACGCGACCTGCTTCAGCGGCTGCACGGACATGCGGCTTGCCATAGCAGAGGGGCCCGGACCGATGAAGGCCTTGACAGCGGGTGGCTGCAACTCGCGGGTTCGCGCGCGGCGGGGCGGGTCGGTCTGCCCACCCGGGCCCACACCTGCGAGGAAGCCACCCGGGGGCCGTCTGACGCCCCGACGCGCCACCAACAGGCCGCGATCGAAGATGGGACGTCCTTCGCCGGGGGAAGGGGATTCCGTCACGCGACCTGCGCCAGGGCCCGAACGGGCAGGTGTCGCGCGGCGAATCCGTGGGCGTCCTTCGGGTATCCGTGAGGAGCGAGGTCGGATGGCAGCATCGACGGGTGAGTCCGGCGGCGCCCCGTCACCCGCCCCGCCCTCAGCCCAACGCGGCCCGGAGCGCGGAGAGCAGCCGCGTCCTGCGGGCCATGCGCCGTCCGGCAGCGGAGCTGGCCCACTCGATCTCTCCCTGGGCGCGCCGCCACAGCACGCGGCGCTCGGGGGAGGGGAGGGCGCGCAGGATCAGCAACGCGAGCACGTCCTCACGATGCGAGAGATCGCCCTCGAGCGAGGGGAGCAGCTCCCGCGCGCGCTCCAACGCCGCAGCCAGTCCGGGCCGACGCTGCGTCCATGCCGCGGCCTCGTCGAGCAGCGCGGCAGTTCGTTTGAGCTCCCACGAGTTGTCGCTGGACTCGCTGGGCGAGGACGCGTGCGCGCCGGCACTCGCGCGCAGGTGGCGTCGGATCTCTGCGTCGACCGTGCGGCGGCACGCGCGCATCGAGCGCAGCGGAGGTTCGCCAGGCGCGTCGTAGAGCGCCTTCTCCGTCGCGAGCCGCAGCCCACGCGCGACCACCTCGAAGGGCACACCGCTCGCAGCCCACGCCTCGAGCACGGGGCGATCCAGCGGGCTGATGTCCAACCCGCGCCCACGCAGCGCGAGAAAGCAATCCACCACGCGTTCTTCGAAGCTCGCAGACTCGGGAAGCAGGCTCATCGGACCGCGTCTCCTACCAGCAGGACGCAAATCCACGCCACCGTCGGAAGCATGAGCCCAGCAGCCGAGCAGGGACGTCGATTGTGAGGCTCACGTTCCTTGACCGATATGCTCACCGCGGGGAATGCTTCCGGACTTGGCGCACCTCCACGCTGCCCCCGGTCGGGACCTGAACGTATCCGCCCCCGATTCCGGCGGCCCGGCGATTCCGAAGAGGAACTGCATGCATCGGCTTTCTGCTTCCCTGATCGTGACGCTCGCGCTCGCGGCCCCGATGGCCTTTGGCCAGGCGCGGACGCAGGCCAAGGAACAGTCCCTGGGTCGCAAGGACTCCAAGGCGCTGGACACCAGCCTCGCCGGCGACCTGACCCGCAAGGCGGACGAGGCCAGCGCGGCACCTGCCCTCGAGTACGACACCTATCGACTCGGCGTGGAGCTGCAGGTGGCCGACAAGCGCCACGAGCAGATCGAGTCGCTCAAGAAGATCATCTCGTACTCCAACGATCCCAAGGAGACGCCCAAGCTTCTGTTCCGGCTCGGCGAGCTCTACTGGGAGGAGTCGAAGTACTTCTTCTTCGAGGCCAACCGCCAGGACGACCAGTTCATCAAGGCGATGAACGCCAACGACGCCGGCGGCCAGAAGCGCGCCAAGGCCGAGAAGGACCGCCTCACCGGCGAGCAGAAGAAGTTCGCCGGCCTCGCGCTCGACCAGTACAAGGAGATCGTCCAGCGCCACAAGGACTTCGAGCGCTCCGACGAGGTGCTCTTCTTCCTCGGTCAGCTGCTGATGGAGGGCGGCGAGGAGCAGGCCGCGCTCAAGTCGTTCCAGCGCCTGATCCAGCAGCACCCCAAGTCCAAGTTCCTCCCCGAGGCCTACGTGGCGTTCGGCGAGTACTACTTCAACAACTCCAAGGGCCGTCAGGACTGGCTGAAGAAGGCCCTGGCCTCCTACGAGCGCGCGGCCGCGTACCCCGAGAACCAGGGCTACGGCTACGCCATCTACAAGCAGGGTTGGTGCTACTTCAACCTGGGCGACTACGCGAAGGCCAAGGACCGCTTCAAGACGGTGGTCCTCTTCGGGCAGCTCGGCGGCGCGTCCTCCGTGGAGAAGGACGGCGACAAGCGCAAGAGCAGCCTGGTGCGCGAGGCCCGCGCGGATTTCGTGCGCGCCTACTCGCGTGAGGGCGACGTGCTCGGCGCCAAGCGCGAGTTCGGTGCGCTGGCCGGGAGCGACGACGATGCGCGCTTCGAGATGACCAAGCGCCTCGCGAACTTCTATTACTCGGACGGCAAGGATCGCGAGGCGGCGGTCACGTTCAACGCGCTGATCCAGGAGCGCCCGCTCTCGCCGGAGGCCCCGGGTTTCCAGGGCAAGATCGTGGACTGCGTGCTGCGCGCCGGCGACAAGAAGCGCACGGTCGTCCAGACCCGCAAGCTCGCCGAGCTGCTGGTGCAGATCGAGAGCTCGGGCGTCATCAAGACCGACAAGGACAAGCGGGAGATGGCCGAGGCGCGCGAGCTCGCCGAGCGCACCCTCTCCAACCTCGCGGTCAACTGGCACCAGGAGGGCCGCAAGACCCGCGACGACGAGACGTTCGGGTACGCCGCGGAGATCTACAAGGACTACCTCGCGCTCTTCAGCGACAGCCCCAAGGCCTACGATCTGCGCTTCTTCTGGGCCCAGCTGCTCGACGAGAACCTCGCGCAGTACGAGCGCGCGGCGATCGAGTACGACGCGGTCACGCTGATGGACATCGACAAGGTCGAAGGTCGCAAGAAGACCTCCGACGGCAAGCCGATGAAGGCCGGCAAGTACTTCGAGACCGCGGCGCACAACGCCGTGCTCGCCTGGGACCAGGTGGTGAAGAACCAGACCGAGTCCGGGAAGCTCAAGATCGAGCGCAAGAAGGACGGCTCGCCGGCGGAGATCAAGGCGCCCCTGACCGACCTGATCGCGGCGAGCGAGCGCTACGTCAAGTACATCGAGAAGGGCGACAAGCGCGTCGAGGTCCTCTACCGGATCGCGCGCACCTACTACGATCACGATCACCTGGACGAGGCGATCAAGCGCTTCACGTCGATCACCGAGGAGTACCCGGACTACAAGTTCGACAACGGGGACTCGGCCGGTGAGCTCGCGGCGAACCTGATCCTCGACTCGCACAACCTGCGTGAGGACTACACCTCGGTGCAGGCCTCGGCGATCGCCTTCTACAACAACCCCAAGCTCGCCCGCGGCAAGTTCAAGAAGGACCTCGAGGCGGTGATCGAGCAGTCCTCCTTCAAGCTCGTCAACCAGATGGAGGCGCGCAAGGAGTGGGCGAGGGCCGCACAGGCCTACCTCGACTTCGTGGAGAAGTTCCCCGAGTCGAGCATCGCCGAGCAGGCGCTCTACAACGCGTCGCTGGACTTCTTCAAAGCCAAGATGCTCGACCGCGCGGTCGAGGTCCGCAAGGGCCTGATCCGCAACTACCCGGCCAGCAAGTACGTGCCGGACGCGGTCTACGACAACGCCGAGGCGCTCGCGACCGTCGGCGACTTCGAGGCGGCCGTCGGCTACTACGATCTGTACGTGCGCGGCTTCGAGCGCGCGGGTGCGAAGGCGCCGGCGAAGCGGTCCAAGCGTGGCAAGAAGGCCAAGGCGGCGACGGTCTCCAACGGCGACCAGAAGTGGGACGAGGAGAAGGCGCAGAACGCGCTCATCAACGTCGGCGTGATCCGCGAGGGCCTCGGCCAGCACGCGCAGGCCCGCAAGGCGCGCGAGCACTACCTCACCCTGTGGCCCAAGGCGAAGGACGCGGAGGAGGTCTTCCTCTCCATCGGCGAGCTCTGGGAGGCCCAGGGGCAGAACAGCCGCGCCATCAAGCACTACGAGCAGTACCAGAAGGACTACGGCCGCCGTCCGCAGGCGCTGCTGACCGGCGAGTTCCGCATCCACAACCTGTTCGAGAAGCTGAACCGCTCTCGCGACTCGCGCCGGATCCTCAACCGCGTCGTCGAGTACAACAAGACGCTCGGCCGGACCGCTCGCGGTCGCCTGACGGGCGAGGCCCTCGAGATGATCGGCATGGCGAGCATGCACGAGAACGAGTCCGAGGTCTGGAAGCCGTACTCCGGCATCCGCCTGCGCTGGGGCCGTGGCTCCAACCTCGTCTCCGCCTTCCGCAACGCGATGGACGAGAAGATCCGCAGCCGCAAGGTCGTCGAGCGCGCCTACACCAAGACGGTGGCGCTCGGTGCCCCCGGCCCCGCGATCTGCGCGCTCACCAAGATCGGTGACGCGGCGATGCAGCTGTACACCGGCCTCGTCGACGCGCCTGCGCCCCCGGGTCTGGAGGAGGCGGTGCAGTTCGAGGTGAAGGCGCAGCTTGCGCAGGAGGCCGCACCGGTCGCCGAGCAGGCCGCGGACGCCTACGCGCTGGCCGTCAGCAAGAGCCGCGAGATCGACGTGAACAACGAGTGCTCCAAGGCCGCGCTGACCAAGCTGCGTGAGCTCCGCCCGGCGCAGTTCCCGACCATGGTCGAGGTCATCGCGCCGATGGGGACCAGCCAGGGCAAGGCGCTGCTGCAGGGCGCGATGCTGGCCGAGATCCAGCCGCTGCCCGACACGCCCGTCGCCGCGGCCGCCACGGCGCCTGCCGCGACGCCGGCCTCGGGAGACCGCG
>CALNBU010001039.1 GCA_937875615.1 uncultured Archangium sp. | reverse complement strand
CGAGCCGCCCGACGAGGTGACGCCCGCAGACGAGAAGACGCCGCCGGCGCCGGTCGAGCTGGGAGACCCGCGCGCGGTGGCCCCGACCGCCTGGGGGCCCGCGGTGGGCGGCGACGCGCAGCGCACCGCGCTCTTCGAGCAGGTGCGGGCCAACCCGCTCGACGCGCAGGGCTACACGCAGTTGTCCGAGCACTTCGAGGTGGCCGGCGACATGGCGCGCGCCTCGCTGATGCTGGAGATCTCCCGGGCGCTGGACGGTGACCCGAACGCCGCGCCGCGCGCGCCACGGTTGATCCTCACCGAGGAGGATCGCTCCAGCCTCAAGCACCCCAGCCTCCGCGGCGACGCGGGAGAGCTGCTGAGCCTGGTGGGCGTGGTGTTGTGCCGGCTCAACCCGGCGCGCGGCCGCGAGGCCGGCAGCGACGAGGAGTTCACGCTCGAAGCAGGGCGGGGCGCGAAGGCCGTGGCCGACGCGATGTTGACGGCGGTGCGGGTGCTGGGCGTGCGCGCCCCGGACGTGTACCTCACGCCGGAGGCCGGACCGCCGCTGGCGCTGGTGTACACCACCGAGCCGCGGGTGCTGGTGGGGCGGCTGGCGGTGAAGAAGGAGGTCAGCGAGGCGGAGCTGCGCTTCTTCGCCGGGCGGGTGCTCTTCACCCAGCAGCCGGAGCTGCTGGCGCTGCGGAACCTGCGCCGGGAGCAGCTGCTGCGCGGGTTGGTGTTGGTCTCCCAGGTGGCGGAGGGCCGCGCGTCGAGCGCCGAGCTGAAGTTGTTCCGCGACTGGGTGCCCGGGCGCTCCTGGGAGCGCATGCGTCAGCTGGTTCGCTCGGTGGGCGCCAACGTGGAGCTGGCGTCTCTGGTGGAGGGCGCCCGGCACTCGGCGAACCGCGCCGGCCTGGTGGTGTGCGGCGGCATCGCCCCGGCCCTCGCCAGCCTGCGGGCCAAGCGCGCGCTGCCCAGCGAGATGGTGGAGTTGGTGCGCTTCGCCGCCAGCGAGCGTCACCTCCAGTTGCGAAACCGCAGTCTCCCGGGCAGGTGAAGCCCGTGACGCCCCTGCTCGCCATCGACGCCGCCTCCCGCTTCTATGGCGGCCTGCTGACCGAACCTTCTCCGGTGTTGGTGCTCGGCGCGGGCGACGGCGTGGTGGCGGCCGCGCTGGCGATGCGGGGCCACGAGGTGCTGGC
>CALNBU010001038.1 GCA_937875615.1 uncultured Archangium sp. | reverse complement strand
CCGCCCGCGGGGCGCCCGTCGAGCGAGGGCTTCGTGGAGCCCTCGAGGGAGAAGTTCACCGGCTTCGTGTTCAAGATTCAGGCGAACATGGACCCCGCGCACCGCGACCGCGTGGCCTTCATGCGCGTGGTGTCGGGGCACTACGTCAAGGGCATGAGCGCGCGCCACGTCCGGCTCGAGAAGGACATCCGCCTCGCCAAGCCCACGCAGTTCATGGCCCAGGAGCGCACGGTCATCGAGGACGCCTGGCCGGGAGACGTCATCGGCCTCTTCGACCCGGGCCTCTTCCGCATCGGCGACACCGTGCTGGAGAGCGGCAAGCCCTTCGAGTTCGAGTGCGTGCCGCGCTTCAGTCCCGAGTTCTTCGCGGTGGTGCGCAGCAGGGACCCCATGAAGCGCAAGCAGATGGAGAAGGGGCTGGAGCAGCTCTCCGAGGAGGGCACCATCCAGATCTTTCAGCAGCTGCAGATGGGCATGAAGGACCCCATCGTGGGCGTGGTGGGGCAGCTCCAGTTCGAGGTGCTGCAGTTCCGCATGGAGGCGGAGTACGGCGCGAACATCATCGTCGACAAGCTGCCCTTCAGCCACGCGCGCTGGGTGGTGGCCGAGAAGTTCGACCCCAGGAGCTTCGACTGGGAGGGCAACCGGCAGACGGTGCAGGATCGCGACGGGCTGCCGCTGGTGCTCTTCCGTGACGAGTGGGCGCTGCAGCACGCAATGAGCAAGCACCCGGAGCTCACCTTCCAGGCGCACGCCCCGCTGCTGAAGGCCAGCTCGGTCATCGTGAGCCACTGATGCTGCGTCGCGTGCTCTTCCTGCTGGCCGGGCTGGTGGGCCTGGTGTTGCTGGCCGGGGTCGCGCTTCCGGTGGTGCAGGCGCGGCGGCTCGGGAAGCGCCTCGAGGCCGACGTGGCGGCGGCGCGCGCACGGGTGGTCCCGCTGGCGACGGTGGTCGACGACGTTCCGCCGGTGGAGAACGGCTTCGCCTGCGTGGCCGAGGCGCTGGAGGGGTTGCCCGAGGACCTCTCGCTCTTCAAGTTGAATCGCGCCGAGGGCGTCCCTGACCTCGCGCCCTGGTGGCGCGGCGAGGCGCCGCTGGAGACGCTCCCCGCCGAGTGGGTCGCCGAGGCCGAGCGGCTGACGCCGTGGGCGGCGCGCCTGCGCGGCTGCGGGGCGGCGCGTGCGCTCCAGTACACCGACGCCATGCTCCCGTGGTCATCCCAGCCGCGGCACGCGGAGGCCCTGATGGCGCTGACGCGCGTCACCGCGCTGGAGCTTCGTCACCTGGTGGCGGCCGGCCAGCCGGGGGAGGCCGCCCGCCGCTGTCGGCTGACCCTGGCGGTGGCACTGGACCAGTCTCACCTCGGGCTGCTGGGGGCGATGCTGGCGTACAGCGCGGCGACCGTGTTGGTGCCCCGCTGCGCCGAGGCGCTGGATGCGTTGCCGGTGGAGGCGCGCACACCGGAGCGCTGGGCGGACCTGCGCGGGCGGGCGGCCCCGGCGTCTGCGTTGGTGGAGACGGAGCGCCTGAAGACCTCGGTGGTGGCTTTCAGCGCGCTGGGTGATGTGGAGGTGCCCTCGCGCCCGGCGGAGGCCGACTTCGAGGTCTCCTCTCCGCTGGTCGGTCTGCTGCTCCGCACGGTGTGGCACAGCTGGGACGCCCGCATGCGTGCGCTGGCGCAGGCGAGGCCCGGCGTGGAGTTCGAGCTCGCCTCCGAGGCGTTGGAGACGGGGGCCTGGATGCGGTTGGAGCCCAACGGGGTGCTGCTGTCGGGCAACTATCGACGCTTCGTGGGGCGCGTGGCGGAGGGGCACACGCTGGTGGCCGCGTTGGCGTGGTTGGCGGCGGGCGAGGCCGGCGCGCCGCCCGCGGGCGTCCGGCGCGGCGATGACGACATCGTCTGGATCGACACGGACGGGCGCGAGCGGCCGCTTCGCCGCGTCCTCAGCTTGCGGTGACGCTCAGGCGAAGGGCCACACGAAGGGGGGCCTTGCGGCGACGTCGAGGGCCTCGCCGGGGCGCAGCACGCGCGCGACGCCGCCCACCCGCTCGGGGAAGGGGTCGGCGTCTTCGTTCTCTTCGTAGCGAGACGCGCCCTCGACCACCTCGCCCGGGTACCCCGGGTAGCGGGGCCCCATGCCCTCGCGCCAGTACCAGGGCGCTCCGCCATCGGCGCAGGGCACCAGGGTGCGTGCGCGCAGCCGCTTCGCGTAGCGCAGGGCATCCTTCCCGTCGGCCATCAACTGCTGCGGCGTCGTCACTTCGTCGAGCGGCACGTTGACCAGGAACGCGTCGAGCGTGGTGAAGCTGTAGAAGATGGGCAGCAACCGGAAGCCGCGCACGCCGCAGAACAGGTGCGTCACCGGCCCGGCGCGCCGCGCCACGTCGTCCATGTTGCCCAGCGCGTCGTCGCCGGCGTCGGCGAAGAAGGCGTAGCTGTCTTCGGGAGTGCGCACCTGCCAGGTGGAGCCGATGTTCCGCAGCCCCGGGTACAGGCCCTCGGAGATGGTGGGTTGCTCGCCGTAGAACGGGAGCGCGCGCACGGTGACGTCGCCCACCTGTCGCTCGCTCCACCAGGGGAGCGCCTCGACGTTGGGGAAGCCCAGCTGGCGGAGGCGGAGCGCGCAGTCGGTGGAGAAGAGGTTTTCGCGGTCGACCGGGGGGACGAAGAAGCGCGTCTCGCGTGGGAGCTGCAGCAGTGAGCCCAGGTGAAAGTGGTCGCCGTGGGAGTGGGTGATGAGCACCGCGTCGACCGGGCCCAGGTCTCTGGGCTGCATCGGCTGGTAGCCGGGGAGGTCGAAGCGGCTGGCGGGGCGGAAG
>CALNBU010001037.1 GCA_937875615.1 uncultured Archangium sp. | reverse complement strand
GGCGGCCTTGGTGGCCGAGTAGGCGTACACCTCCATCCACGGCACCCGGATGCCGTCGACCGACCCGATGTTGATCACGCGGGCCGGGTCGTCGGCGCTGGCTGCCGCGCGCAGCGCCGGCAGCAGCGCGGTGGTGAGCCGGAAGACCGCCACGTTCCCCGATGGCACCGGTTGAGAGAAGCGCCCGCCGGCGTCGAGGGGCACCGCGCGCCCGTTGAGCGTCAGCTTCGAGCCCAGGGGCGCCACGCCCGTCGCCCGGCCACCGCGCTGCCCGTCGCGCGGACTGTGCAGCACCAGGCGGGTCACCGAGTTGTCGAAGACGATTTCCATCTTGTTCATGCGCCCGCCGCCCGCCTCCGCCCCCGACTTGAGCGTCGCCACCGCGCTCCAGAGGTAGCTGCCCTCGGCCAGCACGCCGGACTCCACCACCGCGCGGCTCTCGGTGACGCGGCGGTCGACCAGCGGGGTCTTGAGGTCTCCCGCGCCGTACACCCGGAAGCGCCAGGACGCGGCGTCGGCCCGCGGCGGAAAGGTGAAGGTCAGGGTGGGCACCGCGCCCTGAAAGTAGATGGTGGCCTTGAGGCCGGTCTCCGCCACGGTGTCGGACCTGGCGACCACCGCTCCGGACAGCCCGTCGCGCTCGAAGCGCGCCTGGTGCACCGCGCCCCCCGCGCGCCGCCAGTAGAGCGAGCCCTTCAGCGGCGCCGTCACCACCACCGGCTCGCCGCTTCTGACGGACAGCAGCACGTTCTCGAAGCGCGGGTCGCTGGCCACCTCCACGTCGCCCTCGCCGTCCTCCACCTGCAGCGCCACCTCGCCGGCGCGCGCCCAGCTCACCCGCGCCGCGCGGCCTGACGGCAGGGTGAGCAGCGGCGCGCCCCGCTTGAGCGTCGTCAGCGTCGCGCCCTTGAGCACCGCCGACTCACCTGCGCTCAGCGCCGAGGCGGCGCCGTCGTCCGGCGTGGCGTCGAGCTCACCGCCCACCACGTCGAGCCGCGGCCCAGTCGGCGTGGCGGTCACCAGCACCGTGGTCGCCCGCTTCGCCTTCAGCGTCAGCGGCTTCTTCCCCTCGAGCAGCACGCTCTCGCCCTCGGTGAGGAAGATGCGCACCGCGCCGCTGCGCAGCCCGGCCTTGAAGCGCGCGCCCTCGTCGAGCGGCGCCACGCTGCCCTGCGCGCCGGCCGAGAAGCGCGCCCGCGCACCGGGGCCCTCCACCGTCAGCGCGCCGCCGGCGGCCACCGTGAAGGTGCCGGGTCCGGTGAGCGCCAACCCTTCGTCCGGCACCCGCCGCGCCGGACCGGCCTTCGACTTGAGCGTCACCGCGCCGCTGGGCATCAACCGCACCGTGGGGGCGGTCACCGGCGGCGCCTTCTCCGGCACCTGCGCGTCGTCGAGCTCCAGCACGCCGAGGCCCACCACGAAGCGCTGGCCTGCCTGCAGGGTCGAAGGGCCGTCGGCCACTTCATCGAGGAACTCCAGCGCGCCCAGGCCCACCTCGAAGCTGGTGCCGCCGTCCTGCGCGAGGAGCCGCACCCGGCTGCCCGCCGTCGGCCTCACCGCGCCCGCCGCGGTGGTGTAGGTGCCCGCATCGCCGTCGAGGAACACCAGCTCTCCCACGTCGAGGGTCAGGTCGGCCAGCGACGCGCCCACGCGGAAGCGGGAGTTCTCCAGCAGCTCCACCTCCCGGCCCTCGCCCTGCAACAGCGCGTGGCCGTCGGCGCCCGTCGACAGCACGTCGCCCTCGAAGAGCGGGCCCTCCGACGGCGCGCCCGAGGTGCCCTCGCGGGTCAACGTCACCGCGCCGCGGAGCTCCGAGAGCGTCGCCACCGTGGGCCGGACGGGCGCCGGGGGCGCGACGGCTTCGTCGGGGCACGCGCTCAGCGCGAGGCACAGCGTCAGCAGCGAGAGCCGGCGCACTTCAGCGCGTCTCCAGCAGCTCGCAGTGGAAGATGGCCTGTTCGCCGTCGGCGAGAGACACCTGCTTGGTCTGCGGGATGTACCCGGGCGCGGAGATGACGAAGCTGTATTCACCCGCGCGCAGGGTGAGCACGAAGCGCCCTTCCGCGTCTACTGGCACCACCTGCTGCTTCTTTTTTCCACCCGACCACCGCACCCGGGCCTTGAGCGCCTTGCCGGACTGCGCGCGCACCAGGCCGCGCACCGTCGCAGGGCTGCCCTTGCCCAGCGGCTCCAGCGAAGCGCTCAACACCACCTCCGCCTCCGGCGGCACCTGCACCACCTCTTCGGCGGGCACGAAGCCCTGCGCCTCCACCCGCACCTGCACCGGGCCCGGCCCCAGCGCGGCGAAGGCGTACGCGCCATCGGCGCCGGTGCGCACCTCCTGTCCCTCCGCGCTGACCGTCGCCTCGGCCAGCGCCGCGCCGCTCCCCGAGGCGCTCACCACGCCGCGCAGCCGCCCGGGCCCCGTCAGCGGCGACAACGACAGCGTCAGCACCGTCTTCTCTCCGCGCCGCACCTCCGCCTCGCCGCTGACCTCGCGGTAGCCCGACAACGTGGCCCGCGCCCGGCGCAGCCCCTCACCTTCGAGGCGGTGCTCTCCCCGCTCGTCGAGCGACACCGCGGGCTGCCCGTCGAGCACCACCTGCGCGCCCACCGCCGGCCCGCCGTCAGCGAGCAGCACCCGCACCAACAGCACGCCGGCTCCTTCTTCCGCCACCGACGCCACGGCCACCGCCGGCGGAGCCCGCGGCGTCGCCGTCAACCGCACCGACAGCCCGGCCCGCAGCGCCGAGGCCACCGGCGACCGCGTGCCCCGGTAGGCCGAGGCGCTCGCCGGCAGCCCCAGCTCCAACAGGTAGCCCGCGTCGACGCCCACCCACACCGCCAGCCCGGCCGGGAGGTCGAGCACCCTGGCGCCCGCCCACAGCCGCGGCTCCAGGCTGGCCACCCGCACCTCCAGGGCCCGCGCGTCGAACGACGGCGCCACCAACCGGGTGTCGACGGGCAGCAGCGCGCCCAGGCTCAGGCTGCCATCGAAGCGGTCGTGGGTGAGGCCCACGCCCACCCGCACCGCGAGGCCGTGGGAGCGCAGCGCGGCGGCGGCCGGCTCCGAGGCGTGCTGGTAGTGCACCACCGGCGCCCAGGACGCGCCGTAGCCCAGCGCGCCCGAGAGGGAGAAGCCGCCCGCACTGACCCACCGCAGCGCCGCGGCGCCCCGCACGAAGCCGCGGGCCGAGGTCACCGACACCGCGTCGTCGCCCTCGAGGCGGCTGGTGAAGACCTCCGCGCTGCCCTCGGCCTCCACGCCGAGGAAGCGCAGCGGCCACACCGCGGCGTCCAGCCGGAAGGTGGGCGTGGGGAAGCGACGCGAGAGGCTGCTGGTGCGCGCCTGCAGCCCCTCGACCATCAGGAAGCTGGAGTCGTGCAGCGCGGTGACGCCGCCGGTGAGTCGCGCCTCCAGCAAGGGCGGGGCGAAGCCGGTGTCAGCCGACGCCGCGGCACTCCACAGACACCACAGAACCAGGAGACGACGCACGGGCGCGCGGGAAAGTAACACGGGTTTGGAATACCCTGCCGTCTTCACATGGCAGCGCGCACCCGTCGGCAGTTCCTCCGTGTCAGCGTCGTCGGGACCGCGGGGTTGGTCCTCGGTTGTGGCGCGCCGGCGCCCGAGCTCCCCTCCAGCGATGGCGGCCCCGGCGCCACCGACGCCGGCGCGCTCGACGGTGGGGGCCCCGACGGCGGCGGCGACGCCGATGGTGGACACCACCCCGACGATGCCGGCGTGGAGGACGCCGGCACGGAGGACGCGGGCGTCACGCCCGACGAGCCCGAGGCCCTGGCCGAGGCCTTCACCTTCTCCATGGGCGTGGCCTCCGGCGACGTCACCCGGAGCCGGGCGGTGCTGTGGACCCGCTACGAGGGCACCGCCGCGCTGCGGCTGCGGGTGTGGCGCATGGACGGCCCGCTGTACGCGC
>CALNBU010001036.1 GCA_937875615.1 uncultured Archangium sp. | reverse complement strand
GGCGGCGGCGAGGCGACAGGCGGCGGTGACGCGACGGGCGGCGGCGACGCGACGGATGCGGGGCCCGACTTCATCGTCACCCGGCTCGAAACAGGCGCCCTCGATGCGGGCGGCGCGGCCGTGCCCTACGAGCTGCTGCGCCTGGAGCGACCGGGCCACGCGCCGGCCTACGCCCAGTGGATGCCGGCCGCGGCGCAAGGCGGCGCCCTCCGTCCGGTGCTGCTCATCACCCGCCCCTACGACGGCATCGACTGGACCGGCGAGGCGGTGGACGCGCGCTGGGCGGCGCTTGGCGCGGGGTTCCACCCCGACGTCGACAGCCCCGCCGCGCCGGCGAATGCAGGCGTCATCGCCTACCAACCGATGACGCGCCAACAGGAGGCCGACGACGCTTTCATCTGGCGCGCCAACGGCATCTCGGTGCTGTCGGTATACGGCCGCTTCTACGCAGGTGGCTCGATTCAGAATGACGTCGACGACATGACCGCGGGGCTGGAGTTCCTGGCGCGGGAGCCCGGCGTCGACACCTCGCGCATCGGCATCTTCGGCGGAAGCTGGGGCGGCTTCGAGGCGCTGTACGGCGCGGCCGGGGCGCCCGACGCGGCGGTGCCGGTGGTGGGCGTGGCGCTCTACCCGCTGTCGGACTTCGCCGCCGAGTACAGGTTCATCGTGCACGAGATGCCGCAGCGCTACACCCTGCCCACCTCGCACGACGCCAACACCGCCTTCTTCGCTCCCTACCTGCGACGCGTGGTGGCCACCACCGGAGGCACGCCAGATGCGGGCGGCGACTTCTCCTCTTTCGACGTGACGGGTCTGGCGACGCGGCTGCGCACGCCGTTCCTGCTGCTGCACGAGGACTACGACACCCTGGTGGGCATCGACCAATCCGAGGCGCTGGTGGCGGCCCGACCGGACCTCGTCGACGCCCTGTACGTGCGCCACGTGGGTCCGCCGCAGCCCACCTGGGACGCGGTGCTGACCGCGCACGGGCCGGAGCTGGGCGGCTTCGCCGGCGCCGGCGTGACGCCCTTCATCGTGGCGCGGCTGCTCAAGCCGCTGGTGTCCGGCACCTTCTACGTGCCGTGGAGCGACGAGCTCACCACCACGCTCCTCTGGATGCGCGACCGCCAGCGCGACGGCGCGCCGCACCCAGAGCTCGCGGCGCGACTGCTGGAGCTGCACGACGCGCGGGTGATGATGGTCCACGTCAACAGCGGCGCGCTCTCTCCGGGCCCCGACACGGTGACGACGCTGGTCAACCAGGTGTGGGGCACCACGTACACGCCCGCGCAGCTCCCCGCGGCGCTCGACGGAGGCCTGCCCCCATGACGCCCACCCGACCTGGCTTCGCCTACACGGTGACGGCGCGCTTCGACGACGAGGCGGTGGCGCAGGCGTACCGCGCGTGGCTGCTCCGCGGCCACCTCCAGCAGGTGGTGGCCGGAGGCGCGGCGCAGGCGACGCTGCTGCAGCTGACGCCCACCCACCTCGAGGTGCGCTACCTCTTCGCCGACGAGGCGGCCTTCCGCGCCTACGAGGCGGGGCCGGCCGTGCCGCTGCGCGCCGAGGGCGCCGCCCTGTTCCCGCCCACGCGCGGCGTCACCATGAGCCGGACCACCGGGACGGTGCTGGCCACCGCGCCCTGAAGCCTCAATTCTCTCGCTTCACCGGGCAGGTGCGGATGCCGAACAACGTGTAGGCCGGGCAGAAGCCCACCAGGCCGGTGAGCAGCGGCAACAGCCCCAGCAGCCCCCACCACGTCTGCGGCCCCACCACCGTCAGCGACAGCACCCCCAGGCCCAGCGCGACGCGCACCGCGCGGTCGAGCGACCCTTCGTTCTTCTCCATGACGACCTCCTCGTGGAGGTGAGAGCCGGCGCCCGCGGGAAACGATTCTTTGCGGGCCAACACGCCGGCCTGGGCGCTTTTCCCGCGACGGCGGGGGGCGCCGCGGCCTTAAGCTTTCCGTCCGCATGAACGTCGTCTTCCTCGCGCCCGCCTACCCGCCTGAAATGCAGCAGTACACCCGCGGCCTCGCGGAGGTCGGCGTCAACGTCTTCGGCGTCGGCGACTCGGCGCCGGGCTCGCTCCCGCCGGCGCTCAAGCAGCACCTCGCCGACTACCTCCAGGTGCCGCGCATCATGGATGAAGACGACGTCATCGCCCGCGTGCACGCCTGGCTGCGCGGCCGTCGCGTGGACCGCGTGCTCGCCAACTGGGAGCCGCTGGTCATCCTCGCCGCCCGCCTGCGCGAGCGCTTCGGCCTCCCCGGCATGAGCGTGAACACCGTGGAGGGCTTCCGCGACAAGCAGTTGATGAAGGAGCGGGTGAAGGCCGCCGGCCTCCGCGTGCCCTACGCCTTCAAGTGCCTCAGCGAGGCGCAGCTGCGCGAGGCCGCGGAGCAGGTGGGCTTCCCGCTCATCGTGAAGCCCATTTCGGGCGCCGGCAGCGCCGACACCTACAAGTGCGACGACCAGGCGGAGCTGGAGCGCGCCATCTCCGCCGTGCGCCACGTGCAGGTGGTGAGCGTGGAGGAGTTCATCGCCGGCGAGGAGTTCACCTTCGACACCGTCAGCATCGACGGCACGCCGGTGTACGAGAACATCGCGGCCTACCTGCCCAAGCCGCTCGTCGCCCGCAGCGAAGAATGGATTTCGCCGGTCATCATCACCGTGCGCGACATGCAGCAGCCGAGGCTGCAGCCGGGCATCGAGCTGGGGCGCAAGGTGCTCAAGGCCCTGGGCATGGGCGACGGCTTCACCCACATGGAGTGGTTCCTCACCCCGAAGGGCGAGGCCGTCTTCGGAGAAATCGGCTGCCGCCCGGGCGGCGCGTGCCTCGTCGACCAGATGAACTACACCGGAGACCTCGACCTCTTCCGCGAGTGGGCGCGCGTGGCCTGCTGGCGCCGCTTCGAGGGCCCCACCGCGCGCAAGTACAACACCGGCATCGTCTTCAAGCGTGCCCTGGGCCAGGGCCGCATCACCCGCATCACCGGCCTGCGCGACTACATGCGCCGCTACGGCCAGTGGGTGGTGGAAGACCGCCTCTTCCGCCCGGGTACGCAGCGCCGCAACTGGAAGCAGACGCTGCTCTCCGACGGCCACCTCATGGTGCGGCACCCCAACTGGGAAGACGCGCACCGCATCAGCTTCGCCGCCGCCTCCGACGTGACGCTGTACGCCGGGGGCTGACGCCTACTTCGCGCGCAGCACCGCGGTGTCGCCTTCCTGCGTCAGCACGAAGAGCGTGGTGCCACCCACCGCCACGCCGCGCGGCGCGCCCGGCAACGCCAGCAGCTCCGAGGGCTCGGCCCCCGACGTCAGCTCCAGCAGCTTCGGCGCCTCGCCGCCGGTGGCGAAGCGCACCAGCCCGCTCGAGACCGCCAGCGCCTGCACGTCGCCGGTGGCCAGGCTGGCCAGCTTCCCGCCCGCCCGGCCCACGCGCTTGAGCTCCACGCCGCTGCCCAGCGGCGCGCGGAAGTACACCGCGTCGCCGTCGAGCGTCACCGGGGGCTCTGCGGTGTCGCTCAGCTGCGAGCTGAAGGTGCCGTCGAGCCCGCCGCGCCAGAGCGCCGGCGGGAAGCCCGCCACCCAGTAGGCGTCCTTGCCGTCGGTCTGCGCGGCGCGGGGGCGCGTCTGCTCCTGCGCCATCAGCGTCACCTCGCCCTCGCCGTCGATGCTCACCACCGCGCCCACCGCGTCGGTGGAGAGCGGGTCGGCGTCGCGCGGCATCAGGGTGGCCACCACCGTGTCGCCGGACGCCGCGAGGCTGGTCACCACCGCGTGCTTGAAGCGCGCGCGCACGGTGACGCCGTCGGCCGCCCGCGCGTGGGTGGAGCCGATGAGCCCTCCCTCGGCGAAGAAGACGGTGCTGCCGTCGACCGCCAGCGCGCCCACCGACGGCCGGGAGAAGAGCAGCTGCGGCGCCTCACC
>CALNBU010001035.1 GCA_937875615.1 uncultured Archangium sp. | reverse complement strand
GCGCCCGCCGGTCAGCTCCTCGCCGCGCCCCAACAACAGCAGCTCGCCCACGCCCACCGCGCGCGCCACCCTCGCCAGGCCCTCCTCGTTCACGATCAACGCGCGCAGCTTCGAGAGCTCGCCCTCGCTGGCCCGGGGGAAGCGCTCCATCAGCCGCTGCCCGATGGCGAGGTCGATGACCGCGTCGCCCAGGAACTCCAGGCGCTCGTTGTCGGCCTGCGCCTCGTCGCGGTGCTCGTTGCACCAGCTCTTGTGCGTCAACGCCGCCAGCGCCTGCGCGCTGTCGCCGAAGGTCTGTCTGACACACGCCTGCAGCTTCTCGAGCCGTTCGGCCGGCAACAACTTCAAGGTCCGACCTCCACGTCGTCGATGGTGACCTGCATGAGCTCGGCGACGAAGGCGCGAATGCCGGGGAACTCGTCGATCTCGAAGCGATCGGACCAGATCTTCCCCCGCGCGCCCGCCAGCAGCCCCCGGAAGGTCTTGCCCTGCACCCGCGCCACCGCGAAGCGCATGCACTGGTCTCCCACGCGCACGTCGGCCACCACCTCCAGCGGGCTGCGCGGAGGCAGGAACGCGTCGCCGAAGGCCTCGTAGATCTCCCGGAAGGCGAGCGAGGTGTCGGTGGGGGCGCGCACGATGTCCGACGGCGTCTTCACCAGGGTCGCCGGGCCCAGCTCCGGCCCCACCACGTCGGAGTACAGCGCATAGAGGTACGACTCAAGCGCGGCCCGGTTGAAGAACTCCGAGAGCTCGAAGAGCGGCTTGGAGGCGCTGGTGAGCTCGGCGCCGTCGTGCACCGCGCGCACCACCCGGAACTGGCCGGTGCGGCTGGCGCCGATCACGAACCGGAGCGGCGGCTTCTCCAGCTCCGCGGTGAGCTGCAGCGTCTGCGGGTCGACCTTCGGCGCGATGCCCAGCGCCGAGAGCTCGCTGCTGCGGCGCTCGAGCTGGAAGAGGTGCTCGTTGAGCGTGTCCACCACGATGTCCTCCAACCGGGTGCCGGGCTGGAGGAACGCGAGGTTGATGGGCTGCGCCCCCACGAACTCGGGCGGGCCGACGTACAACAGGCGGTCGCCCATCACCGTGAACGAGATCCTGTCGATCTCGCGGCGGGAGAGCGGGTTGAGGGCCCGCCCGCTGATGAGCTCCAGCTCCGCTTCGACGATGCCTTCGGCTCCCGAGACTTCGAGGCCGAGTTGTTCGAGAAAGGCCCGGTCCATGCGTTGGATCGGGAGATCACCCCTTCAGCACGTGTTTCGCAATGATCGTTCGCTGAATCTCGCTGGTGCCTTCGCCGATCTCACACAGCTTGGCGTCGCGGAGGTACCGCTCCACCGGGAACTCGCGGGTGTAGCCGTAGCCGCCGTGGATCTGCACCGCCTTGTTGCAGGCGCGGGTGGCCGACTCCGACGCGAACAGCTTCCCGATGGAGGCCTCGCGCGAGTACGGCTTCCCCGCGTCGGCCAGCGCCGCGCTGCGGTACACCAGCAGCCGCGCCGCCTCGTTCTCGGTGCGCATGTCGGCAAGCATCCACTGGATCGCCTGGAAGTCGGCGATGGGGTGGCCGAAGGCCTGGCGGTCCTTCGCGTACTTCACGGACTCTTCGATGGCGCCGCGCCCCAACCCCACCGAGAGCGCGCCGATGGTGATGCGCCCGCCGTCGAGGATCTTCATGGTGTCGACGAAGCCGCTGCCCACCTCGCCCAGGCGCTGGCTGTCAGGCACCTCCACGTTCTCGAAGTGCAGCTCCGCGGTGTCGGAGCTGCGCATGCCCAGCTTCCCGTGGATGGCGCGCTGCGAGAAGCCGGGCATCCCCTTCTCGAGGATGAAGGCGGTGACGCCCTTCTGCTTCTTGTCCGCGTCGCTCACCGCCAGCACCACGAAGGTGTCGCCCACCGTGCCCTGGGTGATGAACATCTTGCTGCCGTTGATGACCCAGCCATCGCCGCGGCGCACCGCGGTGGTCTTCATGCCCGCCGAGTCGCTGCCGCTGCCGGGCTCGGTCAGGCCCCACGCGCCCAGCCACTCGCCGGTGGCCAGCTTCGGGAGGTACTTCTGCTTCTGTGCGTCGTTGCCGAACAGGCGGATGTGCGAGGTGCCGAGGCCGTTGTGCGAGGCCACGGTCAACGCCAGCGAGCCGTCGTAGCGGGCCACCTCCTCCACCACCACCGCCACCGCCAGCGCGCCCAGCCCCGCCCCGCCGTACGCTTCGCCGATGCGGATGCCCAGCAGCCCCAGCCGGCCCAGCTCGCGCACCGTCTCCATGGGGAACTTCTCGGAGTGGTCCCACTCCCGGGCCTGGTCCTTGACGTGCTTTTCGCAGAAGTCGCGGACCGTCTTCTTCAGCGCGGCGATGTCTTCGGGCAGCTCGAAATCCATGGGCCCCCTATACAGAGTCGGGCTTGCACTGACACGCCTGTCGTTTAATGCGGTGCGCGATGACTCCACCTGACGGCACCGTCGAGCGCTGGGCCTGGGACTTCGTCACCAGCACCTCGCTGACGTACAAGCTCC
>CALNBU010001034.1 GCA_937875615.1 uncultured Archangium sp. | reverse complement strand
GTGGAGCTCTCGTCTCTGTACCTCGACCGGTTGCAGGAGCCGGGCCCCGGAGAAGCGGCGCTGCGGCGCGTGGTGGCGCTGGACGCGGCAGACGTCACCTCGCGCCGTCGCCTCGCCTCGTTGCTGGCCGACCGCGAGGACTTCCCCGGTGCCATCGAGCTGCTCGAGGCCGCCGCGGCGCAGCTCCCCGCTGACGAAGGGGCGGCCACGCTGCGGGAGGCCGCCCACCTGGCCGAGCGTGGCGCCGCGGGCGCCGAGGCGCTGCGGTTGCGTCGGTCGGCCCACGCCCTGGCGCCGGCCACCGGCGAAGAGCTGCAGAAGCTGGCGGACTCGCTGTACGTGGCGGGCGGCATCCGTGAGGCGCTGCCGCTGCAGCGCACGCTGGCCGGCGCCAGCTCGTTCCACGACGCCCCCGACGTGGCGGAGCAGGTGTGGCTGCGCCTCGCCGAGCTGGCGGAGCAGGTGGGGGACACCGCGCTCGCCGAGTCGACGTTGCGCCGGGTGGTGACGGAGCGCCCGCTCAACGCCAACGCCGTCGAGCGGCTGGCGGCGCTGGTCTCCCGGAGCGACCCCCGCGCCGGCTTCGACCTCCGGGCGCGCTGGGCGCAGACGCTGGCGAAGTCGCCGCGCGCGTCGGAGCTGCTGCAGGCGCTGGCCCACGAGGCCGTGGACCAGCACGCCGACGCGGAGCTGGCCGCGCGGTTGTTGGCGCAGGCCGCCGAGGGCTCCGACGAGCCGCTGCCGGTGCGCCTCGAGCTGGTGGCGCTGCTGCGCGCGCACGGTCGCACGGGCGAGCTGATGGCGGAGCTGCAGGAGGTGGCGCAGCTCCAGTTGATGTCCGGCGACATCGACGCCGCGCTGGCGAGCTGGGGCGAAGAGGCCCGGCTGGCCGAGGGCAACGGCCGCATCGACGACGCCCTGCGCACGTTGTCGGCGATGGCCGACGTGTGCGCCGACGAGGGGCGCGACGCGGAGGCCGGGGCCTACTTCCTTCGTCAGGGTGAGCTGCTGCGCGACTCGCGCCTCGACCTCCAGGGCGCGGCCCAGGCCTTCGACCGCGCGTGGGCGCTGGCGCCGTCCCGGTCGCTCGCCGCCGACGGCCTGGCGTTGGCGCGCCGCCGGGCGGACAGCGACGGAGAAATCGACTGGCAGGAGCGGCTGCTCGGGCTGCTGCCCGACGCGGCGTCTCAGGCCGGGGGCTTCGTGGCGCTGGCGCGGCTGCACCTGGGTTTGAGCGCCGGCGACGACGCGCTGAGCGGCGCGCCGTTGCTCTCGCCGGACCAGGCGGAGGCCGCGCTCCAGCAGGCGCTGCTGCGCGTGCCGGGGTACCCGCCCGCCGAGGCGCTGCTGCTGGGGCTGTACACCCGTCAGGACCGCACCGCCGACATCGCCGCGCACTACGAGCAGGCGGCTCAGCGGGAGACGGTGCCGGAGCGCCGCGCGCAGCTCCTGTTGAGCGCCGCCGAGCTGTACAAGGAGAAGGCCGGGCGCCCGCACGACGCCGCCGCGGCCCTGCTGGCTGCGCGCGCCGCCGTCCCGGATGACCTCTCGTTCACCGCCCGCGTCGCCGACCTGCTGCTGGAGCTGGGCCGCCGGCAGGACGCCGCTGACTTCGATGCGGTGCTGCTGGAGCACGACCCCCTGCACGCGTCGTTTTCCCGGCACGCCGAGTGGCTGCGCGCCTCCGAGGACGACCTGGGGTTGGCGGCGCTGCTCGCGCGCCGCGCCGAGCGCAGCGAAGGAGAGT
>CALNBU010001033.1 GCA_937875615.1 uncultured Archangium sp. | reverse complement strand
GGCATGGGCGGGCGCAGCTTAGGAGATCGACGGCGGCGCGAGTCAAACGAACATCGTCCCCCCAAGTCACGAACCTTCGGCTAAGGGGCCCCTCCTGGCCGTCTGATGGAGCCCATTTCCGAGTTCGAGAGCCGACTCAAGGAGCGGCCGTTGCCGCAGCACGTTGGCGTCATCATGGACGGCAATGGCCGCTGGGCCGAGGCCCGTGGACGCACGCGCATCGAAGGTCACCGGGAAGGTTCGAACAGCGTGCGGGAGGTGACGCGCGCGGCGCGTCGGGTGGGGCTGGAGGCGCTGACGCTCTACGCGTTCTCCGCGCAGAACTGGGCCCGGCCGCCGGAAGAAGTCGCCGCGCTGATGGATCTCCTGCGCGAGTACCTGACCAGGGAGCGCGCGGAGATCCTCGACAACGGCATCCGCCTGCACGCGGTGGGGGCGCTCGACAAGCTCCCGGCCTACGTGCGTGAGCCGTTGGAGTCGCTGCGCGCCGAGAGCGCCGGCAACACCGGCATGACGTTGACCCTGGCCCTCTCCTATGGCGGGCGCGAGGAGCTGCTGGCGGCCGCGCGCGCGCTGGCCTGCGCGGCTCGCGACGGTGCGCTGAAGCCGGAGGCGCTGACCG
Organism: uncultured Archangium sp.; assembly: GCA_937875615.1. Lineage (GTDB taxonomy): Bacteria > Myxococcota > Myxococcia > Myxococcales > Myxococcaceae > Archangium_A. The sequence continues at coordinate 1,862 of CALNBU010001033.1, read as the reverse complement.
AGGGAGATCTCGAGGCGGCGCTGTGGACGAAGGGGCTGCCGCCGGTCGATCTGGTCATCCGGACCTCGGGGGAGAAGCGGCTGTCGAACTTCCTCCTCTGGCAGAGCGCCTACGCCGAGCTGGTCTTCACCGACGTGATGTGGCCCGATTTCCGCGCGCTGCAGCTGTGCGAGGCGATCGCCGCCTTCCAACAGCGTGAGCGCCGCTATGGGCTGACCGGCGCGCAGACACAGGGGCAGACGTGACCGAGAAGAACAAGAACCTCCTGTGGCGACTGCTCTCCGCGCTGGTGGCGTTGCCGGTGGTGCTCTTCCTCATCTACCTGGGGGGCTGGGCGTCGGCGGGGCTCTTCGCCTTCGGCGCGGCGCTCTGCGCCTTCGAGTACGGCCGGATGACGCTCAAGGAGCGCTCGCTGCCGGTGCTGGCGGTGGCCGCGCTGGCGGGCGCCATGCCGCTGGTGCCCGCGTGGCGGCCCGAGCTGGTGTACGCGGCGGTCACCACCACCACCGCGGTGGTGCTCTTCGCCGCCTCGGCGTGGAACCTGGTGGCCTCGCCGCTGGAGCAGGCCTCGGCGCGCACCGCGCACCTGCTGACCGGCTTCTTCTACGGGCAGATAGGCCTCACTGCGCTGTCGGTGACGCGGTTGATGCCGGACGGAGGCTGGTGGGTGGTGGCGGCGCTGGTCATCACCTGGGGCAACGACACCATGGCGTACTTCGCCGGGCGCTTCCTCGGCCGGCACAAGCTCTACCCGGCGGTGAGCCCCAACAAGACGTGGGAGGGCTTCGCCGGCGGCGTGGTGGGCGCGGTGGGCTTCCTCTTCGTGCAGCGCACCTTCTTCTTTCCCCAGCTCACGGTGCTCGACTGCTTCGTGCTCGGCGTGGGGGGCAGCATCCTGGGGCCGCTGGGAGATCTCTGTGAGTCGGCGCTCAAGCGCGCGCACGGGGTGAAGGACTCAGGGCGAATCCTCCCCGGACATGGGGGCATGCTCGACCGCCTCGACGCGTTGATCTTCAATGCGCCGCTGGTGCTCCTGTACGTGCAGTTCGTGCGGCCCTGACGTTACAGTCGACTGAATCCCCATGGGTGTCTTCCAGCAGGCCGTCTCCATCGCCGTCTTCCTCGGCGTCCTCGTCACCGTGCACGAGGCCGGGCACTTCTTCGCTGCCAAGTGGGCAGGGGTGAAGGTGCTCAAGTTCTCCATCGGCTTCGGGCCCCGGTTGTTCTCGTTCCGGCGAGGAGAGACCGAGTACCAGCTGGCGTTGCTCCCGCTGGGCGGCTTCGTGCAGATGGCCGGGCAGCAGCCCGAAGACGACGTGTCGAACGAGGCCGAGGTGCAGCGCACCTTCCTCGGGGCGCCGTGGTGGAAGCGGGTCATCATCCTCCTGGCGGGCCCCGGCGCGAACCTGCTCTTCCCGGTGGTGGCGCTGTTCTTCCTCTACCTGGGTGACTCGCAGGACTACGCCGCACGCATCGGCGCGGTGGAGCCAGGCTCTCCGGCGGCGGTGGCGGGCTTCCGGCCGGGCGATCTGATCGTCCGCATCGACGAGACGCCCATCCGCACCTTCTCCGAGCTCTCGAAGATCGCCGCGGCCAGCGCCAACCGCCGGTTGGAGGTCGAGGTGGAGCGCGAGGGGCGCCGCGAGACGCTGGAGGTGGTGCCGGCCAACGTGGAGACGCTGGGCCTCATCGAGGTGCAGCAGCGCGGGCGCATCGGCATCGCGCTCTCGGAGCAGGCCGCGGTGCTGGGCGTGCCCGAGGGCTCGACCGCGGCGCGCGCCGGGCTCAGGACCTTCGATCGGGTCATCTCGGTCAACGGCGAGGGCGTCCTCGTCGGCGTCGAGAAGGCCATCCGAGCCGGC
>CALNBU010001032.1 GCA_937875615.1 uncultured Archangium sp. | reverse complement strand
ATCACCCGGTCGCCCACCTTCCAGCGGGTGACGCGCGCGCCGACCTCCAGCACCTCTCCGGCGTACTCCAGCCCGGGGATGCGGGCCGGGGCGCCGGCCGGTGCGGGGTAGAGACCCATGGTCTGCAGCAGGTCGGCGCGGTTGAGCGCGGTGGCGCGCACCTGCACCCGCACCTCTTCGGGGCCAGGCACGGGCGCGGCCACCTCGGAGAGCGTGAGGTACTCCGGTCCTTCGAAGTCGGTGACGGCGGCCTTCATGGGCATTCGAGTAGCACAGCGCTAAGAGTCGGGGCGCCATGAACTACGTCGAACGCCGGAGACGCTTTCTTCACGGGCTGGACGCGCCGGTGCTGCTGATGGCGGGCGGGCTGGTCTCCCGGAACTATCCGGCCAACACCTTCCCGTACCGCGCCGACAGCACCTTCCTCTATTTCTTCGAGCGCCCGGAGCCCGGGGCCGCGGCGCTCTTCGACCCGGCCGATGGTCGGGTGACGCTGTTTCTCCCTGCGCGCACGGCGGACGACGCGCTCTGGCACGGCGAGCTGGAGACCTTCGCCGACGCGCGGACGCGGCACGGCGTCGACGCGGTGCAGCCGGTGGAGCAGCTCGAGGCGCAGGTGGCGGCGCTGGCGAAGGGCCGGGCGGTCCAGGGGCTGGCCGTGGCCGACGCCAGGGCCACCGCGCGCGCGCGGGCCATCACCGGCGCGCCGCTCGACTTCGATGACCCCGGGCAGGTGGGCCCGGGCCCGCTGGACGACGACGAGCTCGCGGAGCTCCGCCGGTTGGTGCCGGTGACGCGCGAGGCGCACCTGGCGGCGATGCGCCATTCGCGGCCGGGGGTGACGGAGCAGTTCCTGGCGGGCCAGGTGGAGGGCGCCTTCGTGCGCGGCGGCTGCACGGCGGCCTACGGCACCATCCTCTCGGTGCGCGGGGAGGTGCTGCACAACCACGGCCACACCCACGTGCTCCGCGCTGGCGACATCGTCCTGCTCGATGCGGGCGCGGAGAGCCTCTCGACGGGCTACTGCAACGACGTCACCCGGGACTGGCCGGTGGGCGGCGCGTTCTCGCCCGAGGGGAGAGACCTCTACGAGCTGGTGCTGGCGGCGGAGGTCGACGCCATCGCGGCGGTCCGGCCCGGCGTGCGCTACCGCGACCTGCACCTGCGCGCGTGTCGCGTGCTGGCCGATGGGCTGGCGCAGCTGGGGCTGCTGCGCGGCCCGGCCGACGCGTTGGTGGAGTCAGGCGCCCACGCGCTGTTCTTCCCGCACGGGTTGGGTCACCAGCTGGGCCTCGACGTGCACGACCTCGAGGCCTTCGGAGATCGCATCCACTACCCGGCGGGTCGCACCCGCAGCGCGCAGTTCGGCACCCGGTACCTGCGCATGGACATGGATCTCCAGCCGGGGATGACCTTCACCATCGAGCCGGGGCTGTACTTCGTGCCGGCCATCATCCGCTCGCCGGAGTTCCGTCGGCAGTTCAAGGACCAGGTCGACTGGGACCTGGCGGAGCGCTTCCTCGCGTTGAACGACGGCCGCGGCTTCGGTGGCATCCGCATCGAGGACGACGTGCTGTGCACGGCCGAGGGGGCCGAGGTGCTGACCGCGTCGATTCCGAAGACGCGCGCCGAGATCGAGGCATTGGCGGGCCAGGGCTGAGGGGCGTCTTCAGCGGCCTCGGGCCTGCTCTCCGCGGAGGATGGTGCAGGTGCTGGCTGACTTCGCCACCAGCTTCTCCTCGGGCAGCGAGACGACGTCGCATTCGAGGTACACGAAGGTCTTGCCGGCGTTGACCACCCGGGCCCGGGCCTCGAGGGTGCCGTCGCGCATGGGGCGGAAGAAGTTGGTCTTCAGCTCCACGGTGGTGAACGACTCGCCCGGCGCGAGCAGGGAGGCGCAGGCCATGCCCATGGCCGCGTCGGCCACGTCACACACCACGCCGCCGTGCAGGGTGCCCATGGGGTTGGCGTGACGGTCGCGGCGCACCTCGAGCCGGAAGGTGGCCTCGCCGTGCTCGATCTTCACCAGCTCGAAGCCGAGCAGCGTCGCGATGGGCGGGGGCAGCGTCATGGGGAACCCCGCCGGGGCCTCCCCGGCGAGGGCCTGCTGAATCATGCTGAGGACACTCATGCTTGTTCTCCGGTGGTGAAGGGGCGCCGCCGTCGTGCGGGGCGTGGAGGTTGGGCGCCGAGCACCAGCGGCGTCGCCAGCAGCTCGCGCACGCGCCGCTTCGCGCCGGGGCCGGGGGCGAGGGCCACTTCTCCGGGGCGCAGCGGGCGGGAGGTCCGGCGGTCGACGACGGCGATGTCCAGCGGTGCGCCGCTGGCGGCGTCGACCGCGGTGATGAGCGCGCCCTCGGGGGCGAGCCAGCGGTTGCCCCAGGCGCCCAACGCCAGCAACACCGGCATCAGCTCGAGCGCCTTGTCGGTCAGCGCGTAGCGCTCGCGCCTGGGCGCGTGCTGGTAGGTGACGCGCTCGAAGAAGCCCAGCGCGGTGAGCGACGCCAGGCGCCGGGTCAGGGTGGTCGGCGCGACGGGCAGCCGCGCCTCGAAGTCGCTGAAGGTCTGCGCGCCCTTGTACGCCTCGCGGAGGATCAGCAGCGTCCACCCCTCGCCGATCTCTTCTGCCGCGCGGGCGATGGGGCACTCCATGCGGGCGAAGCTGGTGCGCTGCATGGGCGCCGATGTAACGACGTGACTATCATCATGCAAGTATTGCTGCGTCGTGCGGGCCGGGTCCGCACTTGAGGCCGGCCTGCCGAGGGGCTACGAGCGCGGCGACATGACAGCTCAGGCGTGGTTCCAGAAGAAGCCGAAGATTGCCGCCGCGGATCCGACGGACAGCACGGTGTCCAGCTCCCGCATGGAGGGCATCTGGGAAAAGTGTGACGAGTGCGGCGAGATCATGCTGCGCGAGGAGCTGGAGCGGGCGCTCAACGTCTGTCCGTCGTGCAGCCACCACATGGCGCTCCCGGCGCGCGCGCGCATCGAGTCGGTGGTCGACGCGGGCACCTTCGAGGAGTTCGACGTGGGGCTGGAGTCCACGGACCCGCTCGGCTTCGTCGACTCCAAGAAGTACAAGGATCGCATCAAGACCACCATGAAGGCGCTCGGCGAGAAGGACGCCTTCATCAGCGGGGTGGGCAACATCGCCGGCCGTCGGGTCAGCCTGGGCACCTTCAACTTCGACTACATGGGCGGCTCGATGGGCAGCGTGGTGGGCGAGAAGGTGACGCGCGTCTTCGAGCGCGCGCTGGAGCTCCGGTCGCCGGCCATCGTGTTCTCGGCCTCTGG
>CALNBU010001031.1 GCA_937875615.1 uncultured Archangium sp. | reverse complement strand
CGCGTACGGCACGGGGAGGCGGTGGGTCTGGGGATGCTCCGCGCGCTGGACGAGGGCGTGCGCCGCGGCGTCACGCCGCGGGCGGTGGCCGCGGAGGTCGAGCGGGCCTTGCCGTTGCCGCCCCGCGCGCGGGAGACGCTGCGCCGCTTCCTGCGCCCGGCGCTCGCCGCCCGGACGGCGCGGCTGCTGGCGGCCGACAAGAAGGGCGGGTGGGTGCTGTTGGAGAAGCCGGGCCGCTGGGTCCTCCGCCGTGGCTGAATCGCGGTAGAGAGGTCCGCGATGCCGCAGAGGTTGGTGCCGCCGCTCTCCAAGTCCGACGCCCAGCGCGCGCTGGTGCTGGCCGACATCCTCGGCGTGTCGCAGGCGTCGCTGCTGCCTGCGGGCGAGGCGCTCCCGCGGGACGTGGAGGTGCTGCGCGCCGGGCTGAGCGCACTGCGCTCGCCGACGTCGCGCATCGACTGTCACGACGGCGGCGCGCCCTTCCGCTTCCTCGTCGGTCAGGCCGCGGTGCTCCCGGAGCGCGCGGTGGACTTCGTGGGCACGCCGCGCCTCGGGGCCCGGCCGCACGAGCCCCTGCTGCGCGCGCTGCGCGAGGCGCTGGGGGTGACGGTGACGTCGGGGCAGCCCTGGCCGGTGCGGGTGGAGACGCGGGCGCTGCGCCGGGGCGTGGCCTTCCGCGTGCCGGGCGCAGAGAGCAGCCAGTACGCCTCCAGCCTGCTGTTGGCGGCGGCGCGGCTCTCGTCGCTGAGCGGCGAGGCGGTGGCGGTGGAGGTGGAGGGCGCGTTGACCAGCGAGGGCTACTTCGCGTTGACGGAGTCGTGGTTGCACCGCTGCGGCTTCTCGCTGGCGCCGGTGCGCGCCCCCGTCGCGGCGCCTCCTTTCCCGCGCATCCCCGGAGACTGGTCTTCGCTGGGCTACCTGCTGGCCCTCTCGTGGGTGTGCGGCCTGCCGGTGGCGCGCCTGGAGCGGAACACCGGGCACCCCGACGAGCGCCTCGCGGCGCACCTGGCGTCGGCCGGCCTCTCGGTGAGCGACCGGCTCACCGGCGTGCCGAAGCGGGGCGTCGACGTCGACGCCGAGGCGTGCCCCGACGCGGTGCCGACGCTGGCCGTGCTGGCCACGCGGTTGCCGGCGCCCTCGGTGTTCCGGCGCGTGGGCGTCCTCCGGCACAAGGAGAGCGACCGGGTCGAGGGGGTGCGGGCGTTGCTGGCGGCGGCGGGGCTGACGTCGCGCCTCGACGGAGAGACGCTGACGGTGTTCCCCGGCGCGGCGCGCGACTTCGGCTTCGCGCCGCGCGACGACCACCGCCTCGCGATGTCGGCCGCGGTGCTGGCCCGGCTGCACCGCGTGCGCGGCGAGGTGTCTTCTCCGGAGTGCGTGGCCAAGAGCTTCCCCGGCTTCTGGGCCGAGGTGGCCAAGTGCGACGCCGCGTCGAGGTGACGGCCCGTCAGTCGGTGAAGCGGTCGAGGAAGGTGCCCAGCAGCACCCAGCGGCGCGCGGCGGCGCTGCCCTCGAGCGGCGTGGTGTAGTGCCAGAAGGGCAGCCGGTAGCAGGTGACGCCGCCGGCGGTGCGCAGGCTCGCCACCTCCGAGAGGTGCGCCTGGCGCTCGTACACCATCAACTGCCGTCGGACGCTCCGGTTGCAGAAGGTGAGGTGCACGTCGGTGTAGCCGTCGCGGCCCAGCGGCTCGTCGGGGTGGTGGTCGTTGTGCGGGCCGGAGTAGTCGCCGGGGCGGTAGCACAGCGCCTGCAGGCCCCAGCGGCGCCGGAGCGGGTAGCCGGTGAGCGCCTCGGCGAAGGCGTGGAAGGACCTGGAGCGCAGCAGGGTGGTGAGGCCCAGCGCCCGGGCGCGGCTCAGCGCGCGCGACTTCTCGTCGTCGAGCATCGCGGTGTGCACGCGCACCGTCTTGGGCAGCTTCTCGCGGTAGGCCACCTTCATGCCCCAGGTGGCGGCGCGGGGAATCGGCTGCGCCATGGGCGTCAACACCTCGCCCAGGGCCGACTCCAACAACGACGCCACGGCCGCGGACTGGCGCGCGTCGAGCAGCCCCTCGAAGGCGGCGAAGCGCCCCTGGCCCGAGGCCAGCACGCCGCACGCGGGGTGCGTGCCCTGCAGCACCTTCAGCCCCTCGCGCGAGAGCAGCTCTTCGAATTCCCGGGGGAAGCGCTTCACCGGTCGACCGCCTCGGTCCGGCGAATCCACTGCGCGGTGCCCAGCATCTCGTCGAGGTCCGTCTCCAGCGTGGTGAGGTCGGCGGGGGCGCTGTTGTCGCCGTGGTAGTGCACGATGCGCCGCCCGCGGAAGGTCAGCACCGCGCCGGGCATGTCGGTGACGTCGCGCGCGTCGTAGGGCCCCTTCCAGGTGGCGAAGCGCGAGGCCTCGACCAGCGTCACCACCCGCTGCACGTGCTCGGGCGTCAGCTGCGCCTCGTGCTCGCCGCGGGCGCTGACGTTGGCGCTGCCGAGGAAGCGCAGGCGCCCGTCGGCGAAGAGCTCCACCGTGTACACCGGGCAGCGGCCCAGGCACGGCGTGCGCTGGAGCGAGAGCAGCGGGGCCTCGGTGGGCGTCGGCGCCGGCTCCACCCTGGGCGCGGGCGCGGGGGCGGGCGTGGAGCGACAGCCGAGCAGCACGAGGAGGGCCAACGGGAAGAGCGCGGCACGCATGGCGCTTCGCATACCGCCAACGGTGTGAAAATGCTCGGGTTCTTGTGGCCGCGTGGTAGGGTGCCGCCGCTTTGGCCACTGATGACCTCACGCTCGTCGAACGTGTCCGTACGGGCGACCAACGGGCCTTCAAGCTCCTCGTGGAGCGCTACCAGCGGAAGATTTACTCCGTCGCGTTGGGCATGTTGAAGGACAAGGAAGAGGCGCGCGACGTGGCGCAGGAGGCCTTCGTCAAGGTCTACCGCTACATCGAGCACTTCAAGGGCGACGCCAGCTTCTACACCTGGCTCTACCGCATCACGGTGAACATCTGCATCGACGTGATGCGCAAGAAGGGCAGCACCAGCGGGCGGGAGGCCGTCGAGTTCGACGAGTCGGTGAAGCTGGACATGGCCGAGGCCAACATCGGCGCCATCGGCAGCCGCCTGGGCACCAACCCGCAGAAGTCGGCGCTGCGCGCGGAGTTGGCGCAGCGCATCACCGAGGCCATCTCGCAGATCCCCGAGGCCCACCGCAAAATCCTGCTGCTCCGCGAGGTGGAGGGCATGAGCTACGAAGATCTGGCCCGCACCCTCGACATTCCCAAAGGCACGGTCATGTCGCGCCTCTTCCACGCCCGCCTCAAGATGCAGAAAATACTGGGAGAATACCTGGAGCTCGACGAGTCGAGCCAGGGCGTGGGGAGCGAGGATGGAACTTGAAATATTGCCCCACAGCCTTCGTCAGGCCGCTGTGCCCCCTCGAAAGCGGTGAACCGAATGAAGAATCCAGCGCGTGAAAAGTTCCTGCCGCTCCTCTCGCCCTACGTCGACGGCGAGCTGACGCCCGAAGAGCGCCAGCAGGTGGAGACGCACCTCGCCAACAACAAAGAGTCCACCGCGCAGGTGGCCGACTTCCGGGCTGGAGACGGGCTCATCCGCCACGCGCTCGAGATGGCCGCGGACGAGGTCGACTGGAAGGCCTTCACCGAAGAGGTGATGGGCAAGGTGACGCCCGAGAAGCTGCCGCTCTTCGAGCGCATCAAGCTGACGCTCTCGGAGATGTTCACCTACCAGCGCGGGCCGCTGGTGGCCGGCTTCGCGGGCGCGGCGGCGGCGGTGGCCATCGCGGTGCCGGTGAGCCTCCAGTTCGCGGCGCAGCCCGACGGCTACGCGGCGGCGCGGGTGCACGTGCAGACCGTCTCCGTCGACCGCGACTCCGCGGCGCGGCCCGACGTGGTCGAGACCGATGAAGGTGACGCGGTCATCTGGGTGGTGGAGGTGGGTGGTCCGCTGGACGCCGACGGTGGCAAGAAGAAGAAGGACAAGGAAGACGCCGAGGAGTCGTTCAAGGCCCACGGCGGGAAAGAGGGAGAGCTGTGAGAGCTGCCGTCGCCGCGTTGACGCTGGGCCTTGGGATGAGCGCGCTGGCGGCGGATCCACGGGTTTCGGTGCAGGCCGACGTGGTGTTCGCCTCGGAGAAGCCGGGCGGCGTGGAGCCGGCGCTCGAGAAGATGCGCGCCACGCTCGACGCCCGCAAGCAGTACAAGACGCTCAAGCGGCTCGAGGGGCGGAAGCTGGAGCTGCTCTTCAACCGCGCCCAGAGCTTCGAGCTGCCCAACAAGAAGACGGCGGTGGTGCGCCTGCTGACGCTGGAGAACGACATCGCCACCGTGACGGTGAAGGTGCCGCCCACCGAGGCGACCTACAAGCTGGCGCGCGAGAAGGTGCTGTACATCCAGGCGGGCGCGCACGACGGCGGCGAGGTGTGGTTGCTCCTCTCGCAGCCCAGGTGAGTTTTTTCGCTCGCAGCGGCTAAGGTCGGGCGGCGATGTGGCTCGGGTTGGTCCTCAGTGTGGTGTGCGCGCAGGCGAACGAGCGCGTCATCATCGTGCCCCTCGGGCCGCAGAACGCGCCGCCGGGTGAAGGGGTCGAGGCCGCGCCGGTCGACGCCGGTCTTCCCGAGCCGGTGGCTGCGCCAGAGCCGGAGCCGGAGCCCGCTCCAGCCCCCGTGCCCGTGCCCGCGCCGGAGCCGGCGCCACAACCCGAGGTGGTGGCGGAGCCCGCGCCGGTCGAAGCCGCCGCGCCGCCCGAGGCGCTGCCGGCCGAGAAGCTGTTGCCCGCC
>CALNBU010001030.1 GCA_937875615.1 uncultured Archangium sp. | reverse complement strand
CCCCTCGCGCCCGACGTGTGCTGCCTGCGTGGTCGCTCTGGCGGCCGTTCGGAGTGACGTGTGCGTGATGAAGTCCTGCGACAACTCCTCGCGCGACGCTGGGCCAACCCGCATGGGATCCTCGGCGCCCACCCGGTCGGTGACGCGCTGGTCTTCCGGGTGCTGCGCCCCGACGCGCGCGCCGTCCCCGTGCACGCCGGCGAGCGCTCGCTCGAGCTGACGCCACGCACCGACTTCCCGGGCATCTTCGAAGGCACCCTCCAGGGCGCCACGCCCGTCCCCTGGGAGCTCGAGCTGCGCTTCGACGGCGGCAGCACCCGCGAGAAGGACCCCTACGCGTTCCTCCCCACCCTGGGCCCCGCAGATCTCCACTTCGTCGGCGAAGGGCGCCACCGCCGGCTGTGGGAGCGCCTCGGCGCGCACCCGCTGGTGCATCAGGGCGTCTCCGGCGTGGCCTTCGTGGTGTGGGCGCCCAACGCGCAGCACGTCGCGCTGGTGGGTGACTTCAACTTCTGGAGCGACCAGCGACACCCCATGCGCAGCCTCGGCCCCTCGGGCCTGTGGGAGCTCTTCATTCCCGGTGCCACCGCCGGCCAGCGCTACAAGTTCCTGGTGACGCCGCAGCGGGGAGACGCCTTCCTCAAGGCCGACCCGCTGGCCTTCCGCACCGAGGTGCCGCCGCTGTCGGCCTCGGTGGTGCACGAGCTGGGCGACTACCAATGGCGAGACGGCGACTGGCTGGCGGCGCGCGCCACCCACGACGCCCGGCACCGACCGCTCAGCATCTATGAAGTGCACCTCGGCTCGTGGATGCGCGAGCCGTCCGAGGGCAACCGCTGCCTCACCTACCGCGAGCTGGCGCCGCGCCTCGCCGACTGGGTCCACCGCATGGGCTTCACGCACGTGGAGCTGCTCCCGGTGGCCGAGCACCCCTTCGGCGGCAGCTGGGGCTACCAGGTCTCCGGCTACTACGCGCCGACCGCGCGCTTCGGCACGCCCGACGACTTCCGGTACCTGGTCGACACCCTGCACCAGCGCGGCATCGGGGTGCTGGTCGACTGGGTGCCGGCACACTTCCCCCGCGACGCCTGGGCGCTCGGCCAGTTCGATGGCACCGCGCTGTACGAGCACGAGGATCCACGGCGCGGCGCTCACCCCGACTGGGGCACGCTCATCTTCAACTTCGGCCGCAACGAGGTGCGCAACTTCCTGGTGGCCAACGCGCTGTTCTGGCTCGAGCAGTACCACGTCGACGGACTGCGGGTCGACGCGGTGGCCTCCATGCTCTACCTCGACTACTCGCGCAAAGAGGGCGAGTGGCTGCCCAACCAGCACGGCGGCCGCGAGAACGAAGAGGCCATCACCTTCCTCCGCGAGCTGAACACCGCGGTGAAGGCCGCGCACCCGGACGCCCTGGTCATCGCCGAGGAGTCGACCTCCTGGCCGCGCGTCTCACGCCCGGCGCGCGAAGGTGGCCTCGGCTTCAGCCACAAGTGGAACATGGGCTGGATGCACGACACCCTCTCGTACTTCGAGAAGGAGCCCATCTACCGCAAGCACCACCACCACCAGCTCACCTTCGGCAGCACCTACGCGTACACCGAGGACTTCGTGCTGCCGCTCAGCCACGACGAGGTGGTGCACGGCAAGAAGTCGCTGCTGAGCAAGATGCCCGGCGACGACTGGCAGAAGTTCGCCAACCTGCGCGCGCTGTACGCCTTCATGTGGGCGCACCCGGGCAAGAAGCTGCTCTTCATGGGCGGCGAGTTCGGTCAGGTCACCGAGTGGAACCACGACGCCCAGCTCCCCTGGGACATCGCGCAGGTCGACCGCCACGCCGGCCTCGCGCGCCTGGTGGCCCGGCTGAACGAGCTCTACCGCGCCGAGGGCGCCCTCTTCGAGAGCGACTTCTGGCCACCGGGCTTCCAGTGGATCCAGGCCGACGCCGCCGAAGAGAACGTCTACGTCTTCGTGCGCCGCGGCCGCAACGCCTGGCGCGAGGTGGTGTGCGTGATGTCGCTCTCGCCGGTGGTGCGCGAGTGGCGGGTGGGCGTGCCGGCCGGCGGCTGGTGGCAGGAGCTGCTCACCACCGACGCCGTCCAGTTCGGGGGCTCGGGCGTGGTGAACCAACCGCTCAAGGCGGAGGCCCGGCCGCACGACGGTCAGCCCGGCAGCATCGTGGTGAGGCTGCCCCCGCTGGGCGTCGCCTGGTGGGTCCCCGCCGACGAGCCGGTGCGCTGAACGCAGAAAAAAGTCGATTGCGTCGGTTTTCAGAGCACCTTCTCCAGACGAAGGCCGACAATAGGGCTGCTTTCCACACCTCATCGAGAGCCAGACTTCATGCGCACCAACGATCGCCGAGCCGCCGCCACCCCTGCCACCCGGAAGCAGCCCGCTGCGTCGCCAGCGAAGGGCGAGACGCCGGCCGCGACGAAGGCCACCGGGTGGACGCCGGCCGCCCGCGCCGCGCCTCACGACCACGCGGGCCACGCCCACGGCCCGGAGCCGCTCTTCACCAGCCGGAGCCGCGTCAGCAGCAGCAAGCGCCCGGAGGTGGTCTCTCAGGATCTCGCCTCGCTGATGCCCACGCCGCGCCAGGCCTCGGTGTCGGGCCCCCGCAAGCTGGAGCGCTTCACCTTCGAGAAGGGCGTGCAGGGCCCGGCGAACGAATACACCGTCACCGTGGGCAACCACTCGGTGAAGGTCACCCTGCCGGTGTCCACGCAGCAGGGCCTCCACAACGCGACCATCGAGCAGGTGACGCGCACGCTGGCGCGCATGCCCGCCGCGGCGCTGCGCGAGGTGAAGGAGGTGAGGGTCTCGCCCTCACAGAATCCGGCCGATTCCTTCTGGGCCAAGAAGTACAACCGCCCCGACTTCCGCTCGTACATGACGGCCGGTCGCGAGGGCATCGTGCGCTTCTACCCGCAGCCGCACGCCTTCAACGAGAAGGCCGCCGCCTCGTCCATCCTCCACGAGACCGGCCACGTCTGGAGCTACACCTCACGACAGTGGAAGGCCTGGGACGCGGCGGCGAAGGCCGACGGCACGGTGGTGTCGCGGTACGGCCAGTCGAGCCTCGGCGAAGACGTGTCCGAGACCACCGCCATCTACCTCGCCACGCGGGGCACGAGCCAGTTCGACGCCTACCGGGCCATCTTCCCCAACCGCTTCGCCATCCTCGACGCCCGCTTCGGAGCCTCGCGATGAAGCACCCGGGCACCATCACCTTCGTGGAGTCGGGCAAGGCCGACGAGGTGCTGTCGGTCGACGCGGTGCCGGAGTCCGTGGCCTTCGCCGGCGAAGGTGACGCGGCGGTGCCGGTGGTGCGCGTCGTCGCGCAGCTCGCCGGCCAGAAGCGCATCATCCGCAGCTACGGCGCCGACGGCGCGCTGCTCAACACCACCTACGAGGGCTGAGCGGCTCAGCGGCGGCGCTTGCTGCGCTCGCGCGCGGCGAAGCGCTTGCCCACCGCCTTGCGCTTCGCTTCACCCGGCCTCGGTCGCCAGAACAACCGCACCGGCACCTTGAGGTTGAAGGTCTTGCGCAGGTAGTTGATGACGTAGCGCGCGTAGCGATCGGGCACGCCCTTCGGCTTGTTCACCATCATGGTGAAGGCCAGCGGCGCGGTGGCCACCTGCGCGGCGTAGTAGATGCGCAGCTGGCGCCCGTCGATGACCGGCAGCGAGTGCTCGGTCGTCACGTGCTCCACGATGCGGTTGAGCCGGGGCGTCGGGGCGCGGAAGTACTGCTGCTGAAAGACCTCCAGCGCCACCTCCAGCACCTTGTGCACCTTGTCGCCCGTGGCGGCGCTGACGAAGACCATCGGCGCCCAGTCGACCCAGTCCATCGCCCACTTCACCTCGCTGCGGAAGCTCGCCTCCTTCGCGGTGCCGCGTACGAGGTCCCACTTGTTGACGCAGATGATGAGCCCCCGCCCCTTCTCTTCAGCCAGGGCGGCGATCTTGCGGTCCTGATCGACCGCGGGCTCCGAGGCGTCGATGACCAACACCACCACGTCGGCGTCTTCCGCCGCGCGCAGCGCGCCCATCACCGAGAAGCCCTCCACCCGCTGGGTGATGGCCGCCTTCCGCCGGATGCCAGCGGTGTCGGTGAGCACGAACTGCCGCTCCTTCCAGGTCAGCTCGGAGTCGATGGCGTCGCGGGTGGTGCCCGCCACCGGGCTGGCGATGACGCGCTCCTCGCCCAGCAGCGCGTTCACCAGCGTCGACTTGCCTACGTTGGGGCGGCCCACGATGGCCACGCGGATGGGGCGATCTTCGTCCTCTTCCTCCAGCGACTCGGGCACCTCGCCGGGCTCCACCTCGGGCGCCGCGGGCTCCGGCGGAGCCGGGAGCTTCGGGGTCAAGGCCTCGAGCAGCTCGATGATGCCCTCGTTGTGCTCGGCGGAGACGGAGAACGGCTGGCCCAACCCGAACTTGTGGAAGGCGGCGATCATCACCTCCGCGTCGCGGCGGCCGTCGGTCTTGTTCACCACCAACAGCACCGGCTTGCCCTGCTTGCGGAGGTAGTTGGCCACCTCCTGATCATCGGAGGTGGGGCCGGTGCGGGCGTCGCACACGAAGAGCACCACGTCGCCCTCCTCCACCGCCGCCTGCGCCTGGGTGCGGATGAAGCGGGAGAGCGGATCTTCGCGGCCCACCGGCACGAAGCCCCCGGTGTCCACCAGCGTCACCGGCACGTTGTTGAGCTCGCAGTCGGCGTAGTGACGATCTCTCGTCACCCCGGGCTGGTCCTCCACGATGGCGCGCCGCCGCCGGATGAGCCGGTTGAACAGCGTCGACTTGCCGACGTTGGGGCGCCCTACGATGGCCACCAGCGGACGTCCTCGCCTCATGTGCTGCTCCGCGACCCCTGCTCCAGCCGGTACCCCAGCTTGCGCAGACCATCGGCGCGCTCGGTCCAACGGGGCTCCACCTTCACCTGCAGGGAGAGGAAGATGTGCGTCCCGAAGAGGCGGGAGATGGCGAGGCGGGCGTCGGTGCCGATGGTCTTGAGCATCTCGCCCCGCTTGCCGATGACGATGGCCTTCTGCGACTCACGCTCCACGAAGATGTTGGCGTGGATTCGGATCAGGCCCGACAGCCTGGGCTTGCCGGGCGGCGGGGGCTTCGGCGGGCCCTTCTTCCCCTTTCGGGGCGGAGGGGGCGCGTCGCGCTCCGTCTCGTCGAAGACCTCCACCACCACGCCCACCGAGTACGGCACCTCCTGGTGGCAGTGGCGCAGCACCTGCTCCCGCACCAA
This sequence comes from uncultured Archangium sp., assembly GCA_937875615.1. Classification (GTDB taxonomy): domain Bacteria; phylum Myxococcota; class Myxococcia; order Myxococcales; family Myxococcaceae; genus Archangium_A. The sequence goes on along the minus strand of CALNBU010001030.1, from coordinate 422 downwards.
CTCCTCCACCAGCGTGCGCTCCGCCTGGTCGGTCAGCGTGTCCGCCGGGAAGATGGGCTCTCCCTCGGGGAGGTGCTTGAGGACGTGCTCGAACAGGCCATCGAGGCCGTCGCCGTGGCGCGCGCTGATGGGCAGCACCTCGAGGAAGGGGAAGGCCTGGCGGTAGACGTCGATGAGCGGCAGCAGCAGCTGCTTCTTGATGAGATCTATCTTGGTGAGCACCAGCACCACCGGCTTGCCGGTGCCCTTGAGCCGCTCCAGCACCGCGCGGTTTCCGGGAGAGATGCTGGGCGTGACGTCTTCCTTCACGCCGTCGACGTCGACCAGGAACAACGCCACGTCGCAGTCTTCGGTGGCCGCGAGCGCGGCGTCGACCATGAACTTGTTGAGCGCGCCCTTGGCCTGGTGGATACCCGGCGTGT
>CALNBU010001029.1 GCA_937875615.1 uncultured Archangium sp. | reverse complement strand
GCGAGGAGTCGCTCAGCGGTGCGCGCGTCGGCCGCGTGCAGCGTCACCGCGTCGAGGTAGGGCCGGCCCAGCGGCTGCTCGTCGAAGGCCTCCAGCCGGTCGCCAGAGGTCCTGAAGGGCGCCACCGGCACGAAGAAGCGCGGGTGGCAGAGGGTCTGCTCGATGCCCGGCACCGGCCCCAGCAGCGCCACGTCGAGGGCCGCGCCGTTGACCGTCACCGCCCCCAGGTTGGTGGCCAGCGCGCCGCCCCGGGCCAGCGCGGCGGCGACGAGCGCGGGGTCGAGCGTGGTGGTGAGCCGCAGCACCTTCGGCTCCGGCCGGGAGAAGCGCGCCAGTCGGCACAGCGGCTGGTGCGTCAGCGACAGTCGGAAGACCTCGCCGGGGGAGTCTGCGGTGGCGGGGTCGGCCGTGGTCACCTGTGAGACCAGCGCCACCGCGAGGGTGCCGCCAGGTCTCGGCCGCAGCCCGCCGAAGGCGGAGAGGCCGAGCACCGCGAGGAGCAGCAGGTGACGGCCCTTCACGGCGCTCTCCGCAACACCAGCAGCTCGCCGGTGCCGTCGTCTCGCCACACGCCCAGCAGCACCTCGGAGCGGCTGGCCGCGGCCACCACCGCGCGTCCCTCGATGTGCTGCTGCCAGATGACGGGCGCCTCGCTGGCCTGCCCGCCGCGCGCCTGCACCTTCTCGAACTCGCTCAGGCGCAGCACGCGGATGTCGTCTCCATCGCCGGTGGACCTCCCGTTGCTGAGGACCACCTCGACCTCACCGTCACCGTCGAGGTCGCACAGCGCGCTGCCGCTGCCCACGCCGGTGGCGAAGGTGGTCGGGGCCGCCCCGCGAGAGAGGCCGGCCGCGCCCGTCGGCGTCACCGCCAGGAGCAGCTGGTCGAAGGTGGAGACCTGCGCCAGTGGTCCGCGCCAGCGCAGCGGCTTGTCGTTCCAGCTCAGGGTCTCTTCGAAGCTGGCGAAGCCGGGCCGCGGAGTGAGGGTGACTGGCCCCTGGTGTATGGGCGTCGGCGCACGCCGCCCCGACCAGACCGTGGCCCGCCCGGCGGTGACGGAGATGGCGCCGAAGGGGTCGCGCACCGGGCGCGTCGACGCAGGTCCGCTCACCTCGAGGCGGGGTTGGGGACGCCCGGTGAGCAGATTCCAGCTCTGCAGCGCCTCGTCGACCAGCGCGAAGGCCAGCGCGCCGTCCAGCGCCACCGCGCCGGGTCTCCCCGGCAGCTTCGCCAGCGGCTGCAGCGTCAGGGTGAGCGGCACCGGCGCGGTCTGCGCGCTGGTCATGGCCAGGGCCCGGGCGTCGAGGGGCGCGGTGGCCAGCAGCGCCAACGCCGGCCCGGCGCGCGTCTCGAGGGGGCCGGACCAGAAGTTCACCCGGGTAGAGAGCGCGTCGCCGCGCAGCACCAGCTGCCCGGCCTCGACGGCGACGGTGAGCCGCAGCAGCGCGTGCAGGCGCCGGCTCCGGGCCTCGCGCTCGGCGGCGTCGGGGTCGGAGGCCTCTACGGGGACGGGCGCGAGGCGCAGGGACGAGAGCTGCGCCATCACCAGCGAGCCCACGGCGCGGCTCGCGGGGGCCGGTGAGCCGTCGATGTAGACGCCCACCGGCGCCTCGAAGCCGGCGTCCGCCACGGCGAGGGCGAGGTCCCGCGAGGCCGACTCCAGCGCGCCGGACGGCGTGGCCGCGAGCAGGAGCAGGAGGACGGCAGGGGGCAGGAGGCGGAACAGGGGCATGGTCGGGTCCGGGTCTCGAGGAGCTGATGGAAGGGGCCCGGCCGCCCGAGGGCCGTGCCACTGGCCTCACCGGCACCATGGCAGCGCGCGGTCTGTGGGGGCAACGGGCCGAGAACGCCGGGGAGGCAGATCCGACCCGGGCCAACGCTGTTTGAGCTCAAACGATAGGGGATGATCGGAGCCCGCGGGCTCACTCCCAGCCGAAGCCGAGGTTCACCACCGGAAGGAGGGCGCCGACGTTCCCGGCCCACAGCAGCCGGTGCAGCGCGCCGAACTCC
>CALNBU010001028.1 GCA_937875615.1 uncultured Archangium sp. | reverse complement strand
CCGCCGCCTCGGTGTGAAGGAGACCGACTTCGCCGCCCCCGAACCGATTACCGTTACCGCGAGCGACGGGGACACCTGCACGCGCACCGCCAGCCCCTACGACTGGTGGCACACCGCGAACGCCGCGCGCGACAAGGTGGTGCTGGTGGGCGCCAACGACGGCATGCTGCACGCGTTCCACAACGGCACCGGTACGGTGCACAGCTGCGCCGGCGGGCTCCCGCTGGTGCGCCACAACCAGGGCACCGGCCGCGAGCTGTGGGCCTTCATCTCTCCAGACCAGCTCCCTCGCCTGACGGAGCAGATGTTCACCCACACCTACATGATGGACGGCGACATCATGGTGCGTGACATCTGGGCCGACGGCAGCGGCACGCTGGTGCCGAGCCCCAACGGCATCAAAGAGCGCGACGAGTTCCACACGCTGGCGGTGGCGAGCCAGGGTCGCGGCGGCAACCACTACGTCGCGCTGGAGGTAAAGTTCGGGACCAACGGGGCCGCCGCGGACCACCCCGGCTTCCGCTGGATGTTCCCGCAGCCCTGCAGCACCGAGGCCGCCACCTTCGGGAAGACCTTCCTCTCCATCTCGCCCAAGGCGCCGCCCATCGGGCCAATCCTGCTCGACGCCACGGTGAGCGACTTCCCCTCGCAGGTCGGCGTGCCCACCACGCCCATCAACCGCTACGGGGTCCCCAACACCATGGAGCGCTGGGTGGTCGCGCTCTCGGGCGGTTGGTCGCCAGGCCTGGAGCGCGGCCGCGGTGTGTACATGGTCGACGCCTGGAGCAGCTCCATCGGCGAACGCCGTGACAACCTGTGGTGGAAGTACGAGTTCAACCCGAGCGCCCCTTCCAACGATCCGTCGCGCGCGCTCCGCTACTCGGTGACGGCGCCGGTCGCGCTGGTCGACTACGGCCACGACTCGGTCCCCGGTCAGCAGGACGGCTTCTTCGACTCCGCGGTGTGGGGCGACACCGGCGGGCAGGTGTGGATGACGCGCATCGCCGAGCCGGGGCGCTGGGATGAGGCCACGCAGCGCATCTCCAACTGGAGCACGGCGCGCGTGTTCGAAATGGACAAGCAGGCTGGCGGTGGCAACACCGACATCACCAACAAGCAGCCGTTCTATTACCTGCCCTCGGTGACGGTGGAGTCGGCCACCAACCGCATGCGCGTGTTCCTCGGCAGCGGAAACCGCTACGACCTGCTCGAGGAGAAGGCCGGCATCTGCCGCTACGACAACCTGACGGCGTGCAGCAAGTACCAGTGCCAGCCGCGCATGCGGTACCGGTTCCGCGACGGCCTCAGCGACTACGACAGCAGCATGACGTGGGGCAATCGCACCTTCAACTCCGCGACCTCCACCCAGGTCAACCACGTGGCCGTCAAGGGAGACCTACTGGGCAGCAACACCTGCCAGCCAGCAGAAGCGGAGTTGGTGAACTACGACGCGCAGTGCGGCGGCTCGCCGGTCTGGACCTCGAGCACCAACGACATCAACGAGACCCGCTACTCGTGCGAGTACAACGCGGACAACAGCGGCTACGTCTGTCGCCGCCAGAGCGAGCTGCGCAACGGCAACCTCGGCGACCTCGCGGACGTCGCCGACATGAACGACACCGGGCTGGGCAACAACCGCTTCATTGGCTTCTGGGCCTACGGCGGCGCGCACCTCGGTACGCTGCGAACCTTCGGTGGAGACGGCGGCATGCCGCTCTCCGACTTCGACGACGCGCGCCTGAGCGAGAGCGACCTCCAGGACGTGACGCCGGTGAACTGCACCGTGAATGGCTGCACCGGCGCCGTCAACAACGAGGACGGCCTCGGGTGGTACCTCACCTACGACGCCCGCAAGCAGAAGACGGCGGCG
>CALNBU010001027.1 GCA_937875615.1 uncultured Archangium sp. | reverse complement strand
CCTCGTGCTGGCTCGACGCCGACTTCATGTCGGGCGGCGCGCCCACCACGCAGTGCAACCCCATCGAGCTGACCATCCGCCAGTCGTTCCGGAAGGTGCCCGACTCCGACTACGAGCCGGCCGACTGGGACGGCTACCGCTTCCAGGCCTTCGGCGCCTTCACCACCGAGCGCAAGGGCTACGCGCGCAACTACGGCATGACCGACACCCAGTGGCACCGCTTCATCAACCGCTACAACCTCTGGACCAGGAGCCACGCCACCACCGAGTGCTTCACCCCCGAGACCACCCCCACCGGCACGGACGCGCACCGCGACCTCGACAACGACGGCACCGAGGACGAGTGCGCCGCGGTGGGCGGCGGCTCGGTGTGTGACACCTTCAATCAGAAGTGCACGCTCCCCTACGCGCAGCGCGAGGCGAAGCCGGTGGTCTGGTACTTCGGCGAGGGCAGCCACCCCGACTACTTCGACAGCACCCGCGACGCGGCCCACGAGTGGGACGTCGCTCTGCGCTCGGCGGTGCAGACCGCGCGCTACACCGAGTGTCTGCGCATCGGCGGGCAGGACTGCGCGACGCGCTTCCCCGTCTGGTACGGCCAGCAGGACGACAACCAGGAGGCCATCTGGCTGGCGAAGGAGGTCGACGACTGCCGCGACGGCCGCGCCCGCCAGGGCGAGTCCTGCGACGCCATCGCCGACTCCCTCGGCGCGCAGCGCAACCTGACCGAGGGCATCATCACCCTGGCGAAGCAGCCGCAGATGGTGGTGCTCTGCCACTCGCCCGTCGAGGCGTCCGACCCGGCGGCCTGCGGGACGCCCCGGCTGCCGGCCAACCTCACCTCGCAGGCCTGCTTCGCGGCGCGCCTCGCCGGCGACCGCGAGACCATGAACACCTGCAGCCGGGCGCTGTCGGCCCGCCGCGGAGATCTCCGTCACCACGTGGTGAACGTGATCACCACCCCGCAGACGCCGTCTCCCTGGGGCATCATGGTCGACGCCATCGACCCCCTCACCGGTGAGACCGTGGCGGCCAGCATCAACGTGTGGTCGCACGTCACCGACCTGGCCACGCAGGGCCTCATCGACACCATGCGCTACGTGAAGCACGAGCTCACCGACGCCGACGTCACCGAGGCCACCTACGTGCGCGACTGGGCCACCGCCGCCAAGGCCGCCTCCATCGGCGGCTCGCTGCCGCTGATGTCCGGCGACCAGCAGCTCGAGAACATCTCCCGGTCGCTCGGCCGCGGCATGTCGCTCGACGAGTTCAAGAGCGGGTTGAGCAACTTCCGGCAGACGCCCATCTACACCAAGGCCCACCAGCTCAAGCGCGACGCCCAGAGCATCCGCTTCGACGCCTATGCCCCGGCCTCCAACACCGCCGTCTACGCCACCCGGCGCAATCAGGCGCAGGGCACGCCCACCGAGGCGGCGCTCCACACCAGGGCCATGCAGCAGCTCGCCGGTGCGGGACAGCACAAGCTCTCGCAGGACGCGCTGCTCGCGCTGACCTCTCCGCTGCGCGGCGGCAACCCGACCGTGCAGCGGGAGCTGCGCCAGCGCCGCGAGCTGGCCCTGGCCGAGCGTGGCGCGTGCGTGCTGAGCGAGGCGCCGGCGCCGCAGGGCGTGGCCGACCTGGCCGACACCCTGGAGGCCAAGTTCGGCGCCTTCAACCCGGCTGACTCCAAGGACGTCCAGTACGCCCGCGCGGCGCGCATGCAGCGCTTCCTCGCGCAGCGCTTCAACTACGCCGTCATCGCGCACGAGATGGGCCACTCGATCTCGCTGCGACACAACTTCGTCAGCACCTCCGACGCCTTCAACTACCGCTCCCAGTACTGGCAGCTGCGCACCGAGAACGGCAACGCGCCGCTCTGCCAGGGTGACGCGGTGGACCCGTCGGGCGCCTGCGTCGGCCCCCGCTACCAGGACCCGCTCAACCAGAACGAGCGCGAGAACCTGCTGCCCATGTTCATGCACTCCACGGTGATGGACTACCCGGGTGAGCTCGCGCAGGACATGATCGGCCTGGGCGCCTACGACTTCGCCGCGGCGCGCATGTTCTACGGCGGCGTCACCGCGGTCATCGACGACCTGCAGATCCGCGCCGGGACCCCGCTCGGCCGGGGCGCGCTCCAGAAGCTCGACAACTTCGGCGGCATCATCGGCATCCAGTACGACGTCGGCGAAGAGACGATCCACTACTCGGCGCTGCAGAACAACTACGGCCTCATCCGCGACTGCCAGGACCTCGACCCCACCACCTACAAGCCCGCGCTGTGGAACGAGGAGCGCGACGGCCTGTGGCACGCCACCCTCGACGGCTACTTCGTGAAGGTGGGCGGCGCCTACAGCAAGTGCCGGCAGATCCCCGTCGACTACGTCGACTGGGCGTCGCTGCGCGAGGCGCCGGCCAGCGCGGCCAGCAACATGCGCACCGTCAAGGCCATCGACCGCTACAGCCGCCCGCGCTTCCCCTACGGCTTCGCGACCGACCGCTGGGCCGACCTCGGCAACCTCTCGGTGTACCGGCACGACAACGGCGCCGACCCCTACGAGCTGTTCGACTTCCTCATCACGCAGCAGGAGGTGGGCCACATCTTCGACAACTACCGTCGCAACCGGAGCACCTTCTCGGTGCGCGGGGCCTCCGGCCGCACCCTGGGCCGCTACAACGAGAAGCTGCGCGACGCGGCCAAGGGCCTCGGCCTGCTGGCCAACGTCTACCGCGACTTCGCGGTGGCCAACGGCTACGAGTTCGAGGGCGTCTGGGGCTTCTTCGCCGCCGACCTCAAGGACAACTACCTCGCGTCCGGCCTCGGCTTCGACCACTTCACGCGCCAGGCCGCGCGCCCGCAGGTGGGACCGCACACGCTCATCGACGGCGTGCTGCGCTCCGACTCCGACGCGTACCACACCTCGCAGCCTGCGGTGACCATCCCCAACGGGGCCTCGGGCTACTACCGTGACGTGTCCTTCGGCGGGCGCCTGGTGGAGAACACCCTGGCCACCGACCGCGGCGAGTACGACGCCGAGTTCACCATGAACGCCGGCAGCTACTACGACAAGGCGTGGACCCCGATGCTGTTGACCGAGTCGGTCGACAACTTCATCTCCGACAGCCGCGGCGACTTCGTCGACGGCCGCTACCGCGCGGTGTCCATGGCCGACCTCTTCCCCGACGGCTTCCGCCGCTGGCTGGGGAACAACCTCACCGGTGACGAGAGCATCAAGGGCGCCCGCGTGGCCGCCACCGGCCAGACGCCGATGGTCGACGCGGAGGGCTTCCCCGCGCAGCCCATCGGCTACGTCTCGTGGTGGAAGGACGCCGCCGAGGTCTGCTTCCCCTCCAACACCTCCATCCAGTGCAGCGCCACGCCCACCGCGTCGTTGCCGATCGAGGCCCAGGTGGGCTGGGAACAGCAGAAGTTCCTCATCGCCCTGACGCTGGCCTACCTCCCGGAGAACGCGAAGCAGCACTGGCTCAACCAGCTCGGCATCTGGGAGCTCGGCTCCGACACCGATCCGGGCTTCGCCAACCGCATCGAGCTCCACCTGCCCACCGGGCGCGTCTACATCGCGCGCACCTTCGGCAAGGAGGTCCTGCTGGGCAAGACCGTGCAGAAGGGCGTCGCCGCCCGCATCCTCGAGTACGCCAACGGCCTGCTGGCTCAGGCCTACGAGGTCGACAACGGGCCGGACCACGACGGCGACGGACAGCCCGACTGGTACCTGCCGCGCCTCACCAACGGTGAGGTCCGCGTGCAGCACGACCCGGGCATCTCCTTCGTGAGCCCGAACGGCATGGTCGGCGACAGCCCCACCTGCAACGCCGCCGACAACTCCGGCTGCACCTGCAGCGCCAACCGGGCCTGCGTCACGCTCGAGAACTACACGCAGATCCCGTGGTTCATGCGCCAGGCGATGCGCGACTACCGGATGGCGGATCCCTCGATGAAGGGCATCTACTGAAGCGCGCGGCCGATGACGCGATCGAGCACCGCCTCGATCGCGTCCGGCTTCAAACCCAGTGAGGTGGCCTGCCTGAGCAGGCGCACCTTCATCTCTTCTTCACGGCGTGCGTCCACCCGGGGCACGCCGTGTTCTTCTTTCCAGCGCCAGATCTCCGCGACCAGCCGGGCCCGGCGGGCGAGCAGCCCGATGAGCTGGGTGTCGAGTTCATCGAGGCCATCGCGGAGGTGTTCGAGGTCCATGCCTCGCGGAGGTTCGCACGCTTTGACGCGCGCCGCGCGGCTCGGGCTAGAAACGCGGCATGACGCTCGTCCTGCTGTTGCTCCTCGCGCAGAAGCCCCATGGGAAGCCGGCCGCGCTCCCCCCCGCCCCGGTGAAGAGCGCCCCGGTGCAGGCGGTGCCCGAGACCCGTCGGGTGACCGACGACATGGGCTGCAACAAGGGCATCGACGCCGACAACGAGCTCGATGGAGAGATCGTCTGTACACACCCCGACGGCAGCAAGCGCTACGAGGGCGCCTACGCGCACGGCAAACGCGTGGGCCTGGCGAAGACCTGGCGCCAGGACGGGAAGCTGGCCAGCGTCGACCGCTTCGTCGACGGCAAGCGCAGCGGCGTGTGCGAGGCGTACGACCACACCGGCGCGCTCAGCGAGGCCTGCACCTACAAGGACGACGTGAAGGACGGACCGTGCAAGCTGTACAGCCGCGGCGCGCTGCGTGAAGAGCGCACCTACGTCGACGGGAAGAGCCGCGGGCCGTACACCAGCTACTACCCCACCGGCGCGGTGCAGGAGCGCGGCACCTGGGACGAGAACAGCCGGCCGCACGGGAAGAAGGAGCTGTTCCGGGAGAACGGCACCCCGGAGCGGCTCATCACCTTCGACCACGGCGAGCGCCACGGCCCCGAGCAGGTGTGGCACGCCAACGGCAAGCTCTCGCGCGAGGTGGCGTGGGAAAAGAACCAGCGACACGGGCTGACCCGCGACTTCCACGACTCCGGCCAGCTCCGCTCGACGAGCTGTTTCCAGCGCGACAAGGAGCTGCTGGGAACCAACGCGTGCACGGGCAAGACCGGCCCCGAGGTGGTCACCAGCTACCACCCCGACGGGAAGGTCCGCGAGACCCTCTCGGTCCGCGACGGGCAACGCCAGGGTGAGCGCCGCACCTTCAACCGGGAGGGCACCGTGGTGCGCATCGAGCGCTTCGTCGACGACAAGCGCGACGGCGTAGAGAAGGAGCTCACTCCGAGCGGCGCGGTGAAGCGCCAGCTGGAGTGGCGCGCCGGGAAGCAGCACGGGAAGGAGTCCCGCTGGTTCGAAGACGGAAAGCTGGAGCGCGAAGCAGCATGGGAGACCGGCGTGGAGGTGTCCTTCACCACCTACTGGATGAACGGCCGGAAGAAGGCGGCGGAGCTCCCCGAGGGAGAGCACCTCCGCCGCACCACCTGGCACGACACCGGCGAGAAGGACACCGAGGAGCTCTTCAAGCTCGGGCGCTTCGGTGTCGGCGCTCGCAACGGCCTCTCGCGGCGCTGGTCTGAGCGCGGCGTGCTGTTGGACGAGACGAGCTGGAAGGACGGGAAGCGCGACGGCGTGTCGCGCCGCTTCTTCGCCTCGGGCCGCAAGCAGCTGGAGGAGACCTGGGCCGCCGACCGCCGCGTGGCCGCGAAGGAGTGGGACGAAGCCGGCGCGCAGCTCCGCGACGAGCGCTACAACGCCGACGGCTCCCGGCAGTGAGTCAGGCGCCGAGGGTGCGCATGGTGCCGGCGGTGACGCCGAACTGCTCGTGCGCGGCCACCGCCTTCACCAGCTCGCGCGGGCTCGACTGACCGTCGAGCAACCGCTGCCAGGCGCGCAGCACCGACGCGCAGGTCGGCCCGTCCTCCCACACGAACTCCACCCGGAAGCGGCGGACGCCCGCCGCGATGAGCGCCGGCGTGGCCTCGGCCGCGCTCTGCGCCTCGGCGTTGAACACCGTGTTGCGGCAGCCGATGTCGACCACCACCGGGTGCCTGCGACCCTCGCGATCTTCCAGCGCCACGCGCGAGGTCTCGCAGGGGCGACCGCAGGTGCGGTAGTCGCGGCCCTGCGACAGCGCGTGGGCGTACACGCAGTGCTCGGTGTGGAAGGTGGCGATGTGGTGATGCACCGCCACCGTCAACCGCTCCGCGGGCAGCCGCGCCAGCATCGCGTGCAGCTGCGCCTCGTCGAGGTCGTGGGCCGCGGTGATCGTGTCACAGCCCAGCGCCAACAGCCGGCGCGCGGTGACCGAGTTGGTGACGTTGAGAGAGAAGTCGCCGTGCACCGCGCAGCCGTCCCCGCGCTTCGCGAAGTGCGTCAGGCCGCCCCAGTGACGCACCAGCACCCCGTCTGGAGCCAGGCGCTCGAGCCGCCGGTCGATGCCGTCTTCTCCCGGCTTCTGCACGCGGGTGGTGGCGATGATGACCCGCAGCCCCGCGGCCCGGGCGCGCTGCACCGCCTTCTCCAGGCCCACCAGCTCCATCCAGTCGAGCTCCACCTCGGGCAACCCGGCGTCGATGACCGCCTCGAGCTGCGCCGGGGTGCGCACCAGGGGCACCACGGTGGGCCGAGACGGCGCCACGTAGGCCCGGCGCGCCGACAGCGCCGCGGCCTCCCGCATCACCAGCTCCGCGCCCGCCTCGGCCCGCACCTCGTGTCGGGCCGCGGCGAGGAAGCGGGGCTCCAGCTCCGCCACCAGCGCGCGCCGCAGCGCCTTGAGCTCGGAGACCGCGAGGTGCAACCCCGGCGTGAGGCCGTCGAGGTCGACGGCGGCCAGCGTGAAGGGCGTCCCACCGAAGCTGCCCAGCTTGTCGGCCACCAGCGCCACGTCGAGGCCGGCGCCCGTCGCCACCGTCAGCAGGCCCTCGCTCTCGCGGGTGAGCGCCACGTCGCGCCGCAGGGTCCGGGCGGTGACGCGCAGCTTCGTGCCCGCCGCGCCAGAGAGCGTGAGCCGCACCGGGATCCGCCCCGGCACGCCGCGCAGGCCTTCCTCCACCGCGGCCTTCGCCTCCTTCGTCAGCCGTGGGTCGCTCGACAGGTACACCTGATGTCCGGGCCGCACCGAGGCCAACGCCGGGCCGGGGCGACCGAAGCGCAGCCACCAGCCGTTGGCGGTGGCCTCCACTCCGAAGAGCGGACCGCCCGGCTCCTCGTCCTGCGGGCGGCCGGTGTCGAAGCCCACGCCGCAGCCGGGCACCGGCTCTGGCAGCGTCATCGGCACGCCCCGCGCGTCGCCCGGGTTCGCGCCCCCGATGACCGGCAACGCCACCCGGGTCGCGCCCAGCGGTTGGTTGGGCTTCCCGATGCCCACCCCGCCGGTGGCGAGGCGCTCGGCACGGCGCACCCGCACCGCGCCGCTCTGCACCTCCACCACCTCGCCCAGCAGCGCCCCGCGGTGCTTGGGGAAGCGGCCTTCGACCAGGCTCTGATGGTCGGAGCCGGCGAGGAAGCCGTCGGAGAAGCCGCGCGAATAGGCCACGGCCATGCGCCCCAGATCCCGCTGCAGGCGGGCGACCGCCTCGCGATCCTGCTTGTCGGCCAGCGCGTCGCGCCAGCGCTTGTAGCCCTCGACCGCCGAGAGCACGTAGGCCGGCCCCTTGAGCCGCCCCTCGATCTTCAGGCTCACCACGCCGATGTCGGCCAGCTCGGCCACGGCGCGCGCGCCGGCGAGGTCCAACGGGCTGAGCAGGTAGGCCACGTCGCCCAGCGGCCGCACCTGCTCGTCGACCACCAGCTGGTACGGGAGCCGACACGACTGCGCGCACTGCCCGCGATTGGCGGAGCGCCCGCCCCAGGCCTCGGAGGTGAGGCACTGGCCGCTCCACGACATGCACAGCGCGCCGTGGATGAAGACCTCCAGCTCCAGCGAGGTGCCCCGGGCGAAGGTGCGGACCTCCTCCACCGACAGCTCGCGCGGCACCACCACCCGGGAGACGCCCAGCGACGCGGCGAACTCCGCGCCCTCGGGGCTGGAGATGGTCATCTGGGTCGAGGCGTGCACCTCCATGCCCGGCGCCACCGCCCGCGACAGCAGCGCCACCGCGGGGTCCTGCACGATGATGGCGTCGACGCCGGCGGCGGCGCAGGCCCGCAGCACCACGTCGGCCAGGGCCGGCAGGCGCTCCAGGCTGAAGTTGGTGGCGCGGGCGCGCGCGTTCAGCCCTTCGTCGAGGCCGAAGTAGACGGCGTCGGCACCGGCCGCGAGGGCCGCCGCCAGGCTGTCGTCGTCTCCGGCCGGCGCCAGAATCTCAGGCAGGTGCATCGGCCGTCTCATAGCCCCACTCCGGCAGGGAAGTCGTCGGCCGCCGACAGCGGGCCCGATTTCCTCTCAGGACAACAGCTCGCTCCCCAGCTTCAGCACCAGCGCGCAGACCACCACCAGCACCACCCGCCGCACCAGCGCGTCGCCGCGCGCGACGGCCAGCTGCGCGCCGAGCGCCCCGCCGAGGAGCTGCCCCGCGGCCATGGGCAACGCCACCGGCCACAGCACCAGGCCCCGGGCGCTGAACAACGCCAGCGCCGCGAGGTTGGAGGCGAAGTTCACCACCTTCGCGTTGGCGCTGGCCTCCCGCGGGCTCAGGTGCAGCAGCCAGACGAAGCCCACGATGAGGAAGGTGCCGGTGCCGGGCCCGAAGAATCCGTCGTAGGCGCCCACCAGCGCGGCGAGCGTGGCCCCCTTCAGC
>CALNBU010001026.1 GCA_937875615.1 uncultured Archangium sp. | reverse complement strand
TCGGCCGTACCCAGCGGGGCAACAACAACGCCTACTGCCAGGACAACGAGCTGTCGTGGGTCGACTGGGCGCTCTCGCCGCGCCAGCGCGCGTTGCTCGACTTCACCCGCTACCTCTCGTCGCTGCGCCGGGGCGCGCCGGTGTTGCAGCGCCGCCGGTTCTTCCTCGGAGAGACGCTGGAGGACTCGCGCTTCCGCGACCTGGTGTGGTTCCACCCCGCCGGGCGCGAGCTGACCCACGCCGACTGGCACGAGCCGGAGCTGCGCTGCTTCGGGATGTTCCTCGGGGGCGACGCCACCGGCGAGCAGGTCGCCGGAGAGACGCTGCTCGTCTATTTCAATGCGGGCGTGAAGCCGGTGTCCGCGGTGTTGCCGGGGCCGCTCTGGGGCGCGCGCTGGGAGCTGCTGCTGGAGACCGCGACCCCGCTCCCGAGGCCGCTGCTGGTCGCGGCGGGCGCCGCCGTGGCCATACCCGACCGGGCCGTCCTGGTGTTGCGGCTGCGCCATTGAACGCTTAGAGGAGCGGCACTTTGGGCACTCCCGTACTGTGGCTAGCGTTCCTGGTCGGCGTGGTGGTGGTGGTGGCGATCGACCTCTTTGCGGCTGGTGGCAAGGAGATCACCCCCCGGAAGGCCGGTATCTGGACCGCCATCTGGGTCTCGCTGTCGTTGTCCTTCGCGGGCTACCTGCACTGGGCCTACGGGACCACGGTGTCGGTGCCCTTCGTGACGGCCTACGTCATCGAGTACGCGCTCTCGGTCGACAACCTCTTCGTCTTCATCGTCATCTTCAACACCTTCAAGGTGACCAACCGACAGCAGCACCGGCTGCTCTACTGGGGCATCATCGGCGCCTTCGTGATGCGCGGCCTGCTCATCTTCGCGGGCACCGCGTTGGTGTCGAAGGCGCACTGGGTGCTGGCCTTCTTCGGCGTCTTCCTCCTCTACACGGCCTACAAGCTGCTCTTCATCAACGAGGAAGAGGAGGTCCACCCCGAGGACAACCCGCTCTTCAAGTGGGGGCGTCGCGTGCTGCCGGTGGCCAAGGAGGACCACGGGCTCCACTTCTTCGCGAAGGAGAACGGGAAGCGGGTGGTGACCACGCTCTTCCTGGTGCTGCTGGTGGTCGAGACCTCCGACGTGCTCTTCGCCCTCGACTCCATCCCCGCGGTGATGGGCATCACCCAGGACCCCTTCCTCATCTTCAGCAGCAACGCTTGCGCCATCCTCGGCCTGCGCTCGCTCTTCTTCCTCGTCAATTCGTTGATGACCCGCTTCCGCTACCTCAAGGTGGGCCTCGGGGTGATCCTCGCCTTCGTGGGCATCAAGCTCATCTTCGAGTCGTTCTTCGGCGAATGGGCGCACCAGCACGAGACGCTGGTCATCACCACCTCGCTCAGCGTCATCATGTTGAGTCTGGTGGTGTCCATCGTGGCGTCGTCGCTCATCAAGCCCAGGCCCGCGGAGAAGCTCGAAGCGCCCAAGGAGCGGGAGTCGGCGGATGTCTGACTGCGTGACCGCCGGTCTGCGGGTCACGGTCAAGGCGACCAGTTGGCCCGAGCGCAGCGCGCCGGAGAGCGGGCAATGGGCCTTCACCTACACCGTGTTGCTGGTGAACGAAGGCGCGCAGGTGGCGACGTTGAGGTCACGGCATTGGGTCATCACCGACGCCGCGGGTCGGGTGGAGGAGGTGCGCGGTGAGGGCGTGGTGGGGAAGCAGCCCCGGTTGGGGCCGGGCGAGCGCTTCGAGTACACCAGCTGGGCCATGCTGCGCACGCCGTTCGGCAGCATGCGCGGTGAGTACGTGCTCGAGCGGGAAGATGGCTCGTATTTCGAGGCGAAGATTGCGGAGTTCGTGCTCGCGCAGCCGAACGCGCTGAACTGACGGCCCGTCGCGCGCGGCGGGCGCGCCTGCACCTCTTGGGGGAGGCTCGACGATGGCATTGACCTTTGAACCCGGAGTGGCCGCGGGGCTGGCGGTGTCTGCTCTGGTGGCGTTCGGCGCGCCCGTGGCGCTGATGCTGTGGGTGCGCCGCCGCTGGTGCGTGGCCTGGGCGGCCTTCGCCTGGGGCGCGTTGACCTTCGTGCTCTCGCAGTTGGTGGCGCGGCTGCCCTGGCAGCTCCCGCTCAACGCCTGGCTGACGAAGCACTACGCCGCCGACGCGACGGTGATGACGCTCTGGCTGGCGGCCTCCTGCCTCACCGCCGGGCTCTTCGAGGAGACGGGGCGGGCGCTGGCCTACCGCTTCTGGTGGAAGTCCCGCGCCACGCCCGGCGGGGTCGCGCTGGGCGTGGGCCACGGCGGGCTGGAGTCGATGGTGCTGGTGGGCCTCTCCCTGGTGGGCTCGCTGGTGGTGTACGTGCTCGTCACGCGCGGCGTCTCGATGGGGCTGACCGCGGAGCAGTTGACCGCCGTCGAGGCGCAGTTCGCGCAGGCCACGCCCGGCCTCACCCTGTTGGCCGGGGTAGAGCGGCTGGGGGCGCTCATGCTGCACGTCGGCTGTTCGTTGCTGGTGCTGGAGTACGCGCGCGGCCATGGGCGCCGGTGGCTGTGGGGCTCGATCCTCGCGCACGCGAGCCTCAACGGCGCGGTGCTGGCGGTGACGAAGGGGGTGAGCCCGTTGGCGGGGGAGGCCACGTTGCTGCTGTCG
>CALNBU010001025.1 GCA_937875615.1 uncultured Archangium sp. | reverse complement strand
GTCCACGACGAGGGGTGGGCGATGACGATCGCCGGCCGGGCGCCCGGGGGCGGCACCGCGCTCACCCGCGACGGCGAGGCGCTGGCGCGCTTCGACTTCGACGACGTGCCGCGGCCGCAGACCCGCGCGCTGCTGCAGCGGCTGACGGCGCGCGGCTACGGGCTGTGGCTGCTGTCGGGCGACGGCCAGGCGCGGGTGACGAAGCTGGCCGAGGCCCTGGGCCTCGACCCCTCGCACGCGGTGGGAGACTGCACGCCGGAAGAGAAGGCGAGTCGGCTCCGGGCGCTGGGCGCGGAGCAGGTGCTGTACCTGGGCGACGGCGTCAACGACGCCCCGGCCTTCGAGGCGGCGCTGCTGGCCGGCACGCCCGCCATCGAGCGCCCGGTGATGCCCGCGCGCAGCGACTTCTTCCTGGTGGGCCGCAGCCTGGCGCCGGTGTGTGAGGCGCTGGACGCCGCGGCGCGCTTCCGCCGGGTGAGCCGCCGCATCGTGGCGCTCTCGGCGCTCTACAACGTGCTGGCCGTCACCGCCGCGCTGCTGGGGGTGATGTCGCCGCTGGCCGCGGCCGTCAGCATGCCGGCCAGCACCCTGACGCTGTTGCTCTTCACCGTCCGCAGCCTTGGCAGGGCGCGTGCACAGGAAGCCGCCAGCGATGACCAGAACGACACCCTCGAGCGCAACGCCTGCACCGACGCCCCCGGGCGCGCAATTCATGCGGGGTGAGTCATGAGCGTCATCGCCCTGCAGGTCTTCGTGAGTCTCACCCTGGTGGCGCTGGCCGTCGTCCTCTTCGTGTGGACGGTGCGCGAGCGCACGCTGGAGCACTCCGAGCGCCTCTCGCTGCAGCCCCTCGATGAAGAACGGAAGGAAGAGCACCGATGACGACGAGCCGTATCGAACGCATCTCGTACGACGATGAGACAGTCCGCCGGTTCATGCTGGCGTCGATTGTCTTCGGCGCCGTAGGCATGCTGGTGGGTCTGTGGGCGGCGCTGCAGCTGGCCTGGCCGGCGCTGAACTTCGGCATCCCCTACACCACGTTCTCGCGGCTCCGCCCGCTGCACACCAACGCGGTCATCTTCGCCTTCGTGGGCAACATGATGTTCGCCGGCGTCTACTACTCGACGCAGCGGCTGCTGAAGACGCGCACCTTCAGCGACGCGCTGTCCAACATCCACTTCTGGGGCTGGCAGCTCATCATCGTCGCCGCCGCCATCACGCTGCCGCTCGGCATCACCACCTCGAAGGAGTACGCCGAGCTGGAGTGGCCCATCGACCTGGCCATCACCCTCATCTGGGTGGTCTTCGCCATCAACTTCTTCGGGACGCTGGCGAAGCGGAACGAGAAGCACCTCTACGTCGCCATCTGGTTCTACATCGCCACCATCGTCACCGTGGCGGTGCTGCACATCGTCAACTCGCTGGCGCTGCCGCTC
Source organism: uncultured Archangium sp. (assembly GCA_937875615.1). GTDB lineage: Bacteria > Myxococcota > Myxococcia > Myxococcales > Myxococcaceae > Archangium_A. The sequence continues at coordinate 9,488 of CALNBU010001025.1, read as the reverse complement.
TCGCCGCTCAAGAGCTACTCGGTCTTCTCCGGCGTTCAGGATGCGCTGGTGCAGTGGTGGTACGGGCACAACGCCGTCGCCTTCTTCCTCACCACGCCAATCCTCGGCATCATGTACTACTTCCTGCCCAAGGCGGCGGAGCGGCCGGTGTACTCGTACCGGCTCTCCATCATCCACTTCTGGGCGCTGGTGTTCATGTACATCTGGGCGGGGCCGCACCACCTGCTCTACACCGCGCTGCCCAACTGGGCGCAGTCCCTGGGCATGGTGTTCTCGTTGATGCTGTGGGCGCCGTCGTGGGGCGGCATGCTCAACGGCCTGCTGACGCTGCGGGGCGCGTGGAACAAGGTGCGCGAAGACCCGGTGCTCAAGTTCTTCGTGGCCGGCATCACCTTCTACGGCATGGCCACCTTCGAGGGACCGCTGCTGTCCATCAAGTCGGTGTCGGCGCTGGGTCACTACACCGACTGGATCATCGGCCACGTGCACGGCGGCGCGCTCGGCTGGAACGGGCTGATGGCGGCCGGCATGTTCTACTGGCTGACGCCGCGGCTGTGGAACAAGCCGCTGCACTCGAAGGCCGCGGCCGATGCCCACTTCTGGCTCGCGACGGTGGGCATCGTCATCTACATGGTGGCGATGTGGGCCTCTGGCATCAACCAGGGCCTGATGTGGCGGGCGCTGAACCCTGACGGCACCCTCGTCTACCCGTCCTTCGTCGAGACCCTGCTGGCCATCCGCCCCATGTACATCGCCCGCGCGCTGGGCGGCGGGCTCTACCTCATCGGCTTCGTGATGATGATGTGGAACCTCGGCAAGACCATCGCCGGCGCGAAGAAGGTCGACGGCGCGGCGGACGTGACGGTGGTCGAGGCGGAGCCGCAGCCCGGCGTGGGCGCGGTGCTGGCGGGGCGTCCGCTGTGGTTCTCGGCGGTGGGCCTGGTGCTGATGCTGGGCTTCTTCGCCGCCGACAGCCTCTTCGTCGGCGTGGTGCTGGCGCAGGCGGTGCTGGTGGTGGGCGAGCTGGCCTACCTGCTCAACCAGAAGCGCAAGGACGGCACCGGCGGCCTCTCGTGGTTCGGGCTCATCGAGCGCCGGCCGCTGGCCTTCACCGTGCTGACGCTCATCGCGGTGCTCATCGGCGGCGTGGCGGAGATTCTCCCCACGGTGCTGGTGAAGCAGGCGGTGCCCGCCAGCGGCGAGAGCCAGAAGCCCTACACCGCGCTCGAGCTGCAGGGCCGCGACCTCTACGTGCGCGAGGGTTGCTACGTGTGCCACTCGCAGATGATTCGCCCCATGACGGCGGAGTACCAGCGCTACGGCGAGGCCTCCCGCGCCGAGGAGTTCATCTACGACTTCCCCTTCCAGTGGGGCTCCAAGCGCACCGGGCCGGACCTCCACCGCATCGGCGGCCGCTACCCCAACCTCTGGCACTACACCCACCTGATGGACCCGCGCGCCACCAGCGAGGGCTCGAACATGCCCTCGTACGGCTGGCTCAAGGAGGGCCGCATCGACGCCAGGCTGGGCGGCAAGAAGCTGGCGCTGATGCAGAAGCTGGGCGTGCCGTACACCAACGACGACATCGACTCCGCGGTGACGGCGCAGGAGGCGCAGGGCGCGGCGGTGGTGGCCGACCTCAAGCTGGGCGGCGTCGACCTGGAGTGGAACAGCGAGATGGTGGCGCTCATCGCCTACCTGCAGCGGCTGGGGCGCGACGTGGGCGTCAAGCCGCTCGCCGAGGCGCCGAAGACCGCCGCCCTGGGAGGGAAGTGACATGTACAAGCAGTTCTTCGCCGGGATGAGCTTCACCGCGCTGCCGCTCTTCGCGATGGCGCTGTTCCTCGTCTTCTTCGCGCTGGTGGTGCTGCGCACCTTCGCCCTGCGCCGCAAGACCGACTTCGACGCGGTGGCCGCGTTGCCCCTGCAGGACCACGAGGAGAAAAGGCCGTGAGCCAGGAATCGCAGATCGTCCACGAGTACGACGGCATCAAGGAGGAGGACAACCACCTCCCCAACTGGTGGCTGTTCATCCTCTTCGCCACCATCATCTTCGGCTTCGGCTACTGGTTCGTCTTCCACACCGTGGGGAAGGTCGACACCCACGAAGACGTGTACCGGGCGGAGGTGGCGGCGCTGAAGAAGGCGCGCCTCGAGGCCAACCCCACCAGCGACGAGGCCATCATCGCCCTCTCCAGGGATCCGGCCATGGTGGACGAAGGGAAGAAGGTCTTCGCCTCCACCTGCGCGTCGTGCCACGCGGCCGAGGGGCAGGGGCTGGTGGGCCCCAACCTCACCGACCGGCACTGGCTCCACGGCAACAAGCCGGCGGACCTGGTGCGGGCGGTCAACGAGGGCTTCCCCGAGAAGGGCATGCCGCCGTGGGGGTCGATGCTGGGCCCCGACAAGGTGCGCAAGGTCACCGCGTTCCTGCTGACCATCGAGGGCCGGAACCTCGCCGGGAAGGAGCCCCAGGGCGACCTGGTGGAATGACATGAGCGGACCCTCCGACGTCCTTGGCTCCATGCAGGCCGACGGCTCGCGACTCCGGCTGCAGCCGGCCGACGTCAGGGGGCGCTTCATGAACTGGCGGCGCGCGGCCTTCGCGGTGCTGGTGACCTTCTACGTGGCGGCGCCCTTCATCCCCGTGGGCGGCCACCCGATGATTCAGCTCGACGTCGCCCGGCGCCGCTTCTACTTCTTCGGGCAGACCTTCAACGCGCAGGACTTCTGGCTGGTGCTGCTGTTGACGCTGGCCTTCGCCTTCGGGCTGCTGCTGGTGACGGCCTGGCGCGGTCGGGTGTGGTGTGGCTGGGCCTGCCCGCAGACGGTGTTCCTCGAGGGCGTGTACCGTCCGCTGGAGCGCCTCTTCGACGGCTCCCGGGAGCAGCGCCTGAAGCTGGACGCCGCGCCGTGGGGCGCCTCGAAGGTGCTGCGGCGGGTGTCGAAGTTCGTGGTGTTCCTGCTGGTGAGCGCCGCCATCGCCCACACCGCCACCGCGCTCTTCGTCTCGCCGAGGGAGCTGTGGCTGATGATTCAGGAGGGCCCGGGGCTGCACCTGGAGGCCTTCCTGCTGACGCTGGGCTTCACGGTGGTGCTGCAGTTCAACTTCTGGTGGTTCCGCGAGCAGTTCTGCGTGGTGCTCTGCCCCTACGGGCGCCTGCAGTCGGTGCTGCACGACGAGCACTCCGTCACCGTGGCCTACCGCGAGGCCCGCGGAGAGCCCCGCGGCAAGCTGGTGAAGCTGGGCACGCCCGACGCCCCGCAGCGCGGAGATTGCATCGACTGCAAACGTTGCGTGGTGGTGTGCCCGACGGGCATCGACATCCGCAAGGGGTTGCAGATGGAGTGCCTCGCCTGCACGCAGTGCATCGACGCCTGCGACGAGGTGATGGACAAGGTCCACAAGCCGCGGGGGCTCATCGGCTTCGCCTCGCAGGCCGAGCTCGCCGGGGCTGCGCGCAAGACGCTGCGCCCGCGCGTGCTGGTGTACGGCCTGTTGATGCTGGTGACCGGCGGGGTGCTGGTGGCCTCGCTGGCGCTGCGCACGCCCTTCGAGGCCAACGTCATCCGCACCCGCGGCGCCATGCCCTACGTGGTGGACGGCGACGTGGTGCGCAACGCCTTCGAGGTGCACCTCTTCAACAAGCGGCCCGAGGCGGCGACGTTCACGGTGTCGCTGCGCGCGCCCGACGGGGCCCAGGTGGTGGTGGGCACGCCGGAGGTGCACCTGGGGTCGCTGTCCGACGCGCGGGTGCCGGTGTCGGTGGCGCTGCCGTTGGCACGGCGCCCGCAACAGGTGGTGTTGGTGGTCACCGACACATCGTCGGGGACCGTGAAGGAAGTTCCGGTACGGTTTCTGGGGCCCGCGCAGTGAGCTACGGGAGAGAGCACATGAAGCATCGGATTCTCGTCGTCGACGATGAGCAGAACGCGCGCGACGCGCTCAAGACGATTCTCGGTGAAGAGGGCTACGACGTGGCCGAGGCCGCCGACGGAGAAGAGGCGCTGGCGGTGCTGGCCTCGTTCCGGCCCGAGGCGGTGCTGTGCGACATCCGCATGCCCAAGCTCGACGGCCTGGAGGTGGTGCGACGCGCGCGGGCCGACGGCTACATCGGCAGCTTCATCATGATGACCGCCCACGGCACCATCGAGACCGCGGTGCAGGCCATGAAGGACGGCGCCGAAGACTTCCTCGCCAAGCCGGTCGACGTGGGCGCGGTGCTGGCCCGCCTCGAGAAGGTGCTCGAGAAGTCGGCGCTCAAGGTGGAGAACGCGCTGCTGCGCGAGCGCCTCCGCGAGAAGTACCGCTTCGCCAACATCATCGGCGAGTCGGGCGAGCTGCAGGCGGTCTTCGACGTGGTGGCCCGCGCCGCCGTCACCCGCGCCACCATCCTGGTGCTGGGCGAGTCGGGCACCGGCAAGGAGCTCATCGCCCAGGCCATCCACGAGTCGTCGCCGCGGCACGACAAGCCCTTCGTGAAGGTCAACTGCGCGGCGCTCACCGAGACGCTGCTCGAGAGCGAGCTGTTCGGCCACGAGAAGGGCAGCTTCACCGGGGCGCTGGGGCGGCGCGAGGGGCGCTTCGAGCTCGCCAACGGCGGCACGCTGTTCCTCGACGAGCTGGGAGAAATCAGCGCCGCGCTCCAGGTGAAGTTGCTGCGCGTGCTGCAACAGCAGGAGTTCGAGCGCGTGGGCGGCTCCCAGACCATCAAGGTGGACGTGCGCGTGGTGGCGGCCACCAACCGCGACCTGGAGGCCGAGGTGAAGGCCGGGCGCTTCCGCGAAGACCTCTACTACCGGCTCAACGTGGTCTCGGTGACGCTGCCGCCGCTGCGGCGCCGCAAGAGCGACATCCCCGCGCTCACCAACCACTTCGTCGAGCACTACAACCGCCTGCACGGGAAGGACGTGACGGGGCTGGCGCCCGGCACCCTCAACGCGCTGCTGGCCTACGACTGGCCGGGGAACGTGCGCGAGCTGGGCAACGTCATCGAGCGCGCGGTGGTGCTGGCGCCCGGCTCGGAGCTGACCTCCGACGACCTCCCGCCGGCGCTGCGGGGGCCCCGGCCGGTGACCGTCGACGGCGGCGGGCTGGTGCCGGGCGCGAAGCTGTACGACATCGAGCGCGAGGCCATCCTCCGCACGCTGGAGATGGTGGACGGCAGCACCTCGCGCGCGGCCGACATCCTCGGCATCTCGGTGCGGAAGATTCAGTACCGGCTCAAGGAGTACGCCGACGCCGACCGCGCCATCCGCACGCTGCAGTGACTGGGCTCAGGGAGAAAAGATGAAGCGGCCGTAGCCGGCTTGCCGCTGGCTGTTCGAGGCCGCGGTGCACTGCCGCAGCAGGTGCGTGCCCGACACGAAGAGGGCCGCGCCCGACGAGCTGAGCGCGACCGCCGGGTTTTCCGGGTACCACGACGCCGCCAGCGGGCGCGTCATCGCCGTGCCGCAGGGCGCCGCGGCGAAGGGGTCGCGCTCGCTGTTGAGCGCGGTGGTGTCGTCGAGCGCGGCGGACTGCCAGTTCGCGCGCTCGCCACAGCCGTTCTCGCAGACGCTGGCCAGGTGCGTGGTGTTGTCCACCGAGGCCACCACGATGCCCGTCCCGGCGGCGGCGAGAGAGAGCCCGCTGGAGCCCGCGCCCACGGCGCCGATGATGACGCCCGCGTAGTTGCTCTGCACCTCGCAGTTCGCGTCGCAGCCCCACACCAGCAGGCGGTTGTCCTGGTCGCGCACGCGCTGCGGCTCCGACGCGTCGGCGACGCCCTGGTTGTAGGCGATGCGCACCGCGCCGGCCGGCGTCACCGCGAGGGCGGTGGGCATGTTGCCGTCGTGGGTGAAGTTGAGGGCGGTCGACGTCCAGCCGGCCTGGGTGTCGCAGCCGCTCGCGCAGCGCCAGTAGACGAGGCGCTCATTCGTGGAGGTCACGAAGTGCAGCGTGGTGCCCTGTGCCACCATCGAGCTGCGGCCGCCCTCGGTGAAGGTGAGGTTGCTCCAGCTCGCGGCGCTCATGCAGTTCGAAGGGCAGGTCATGATGCCGACGCGGGCGTCCTGCGCGGCGATGATGAACGACACCCGGCCCGAGGTGTCCACCACCAGCGACGTCCCGCGCCACTCGAGCTGCCAGCCATCGAGCGCACCCGAGAAGTGGAACGTCTCCCAGTTGGAGGCCGTCGTGCAGCGCTGGCTGCACACCGCGTAGTAGAGCCCGCTGCCCCGCGAGTAGATGACGTGCGCGCGGCCATCGTCGCCGACGGCGACCTTCGCCCGGCCCGTGAGCTGGTCGCCGCTGTAGAGCGTCGCGTACTGCCAGCCCGCGGCGCTGCCGCAGTTGGTCGCGCACTCTCCGTACTGGACGGTCGCCGGCGCGACCCCGGCGGTGAAGGCCACGCGGAAGCCGCCGGAGCTGCTCCACGCCACCGACGGCTCCGCGAAGGCGAAGGCGTCGAGGCTGAAGACGCCGGTGCCGCTCGCGCCGCCGCCCGTGTGGCTGGTGCCACCTCCGGTGTGGTTGGCGCCGCCGCCGGTGCCACCGCTACCGCCACCCTGCGCCGTGCCACCACCGGAAGCGCCGCCGGCGCCGCCCCCTGTTCCGCCGCCGGCGCCGCCCGCTTCGCACGCCAGGAGTCCCACCAGCACGGCCGCGCCGAGGAGGCAGCGCGGCATCCTCGATGTCCACAGGTTGAGTTGACTCACGGGCTGACCCTACTCCGCCGTTCTCGCGGGATTCCACCTCGTGCAGTGAGGGTGAAGCCTCAGCCCGGGGGCAGGGTGACGTCGAAGCGCGCGCCGCCCAGCGCGCTCTGGTGCACCTCGATGCGACCGAAGTGCTGGGTGATGATGGCGCGGCAGATGGGCAGCCCCAGGCCCGAGCCCTGCGGCTTGGTGCTGAAGAAGGGCTCGAAGATGCGCTCGCGGTTCTCCTCGGGCACGCCGGTACCGGAGTCGTCGATGGACACGCGCAGGCCGCCGCCGCTCTCCATGGAGGAGGAGATGCGCACCAGGCCGCCGTCGGGGCTGGCGTCGATGGCGTTGATGGCGAGGTTCATGAAGACCTGCTTGAGCTGGTCGGCGTCGCCCTTCACCTCGGGCAGCGTGGGCAGCGAGAGCTCCAGCGCCACCTGCCGCCGGCCGGCCTGCTCGGTGAGCAGCGCGCTGATGCCCGAGAGCAGCGACTGCATCGAGAACGGCACTAACCGCGCCGGCGCCGGCCGGGCGAACTGGAGGAAGTCCCGGAGGATGGTCTCCAGTCGGCGGATTTCGTCGCGCACCAGCAGCAGCGGCTCCAGCAGCAGCGGTTGGCTGGAGGCCTCCAGCTTGCGGAGCCGGCGCTCCAGCACCGCCAGCTGCAGCCCGGCGGCGTTCAGCGGGTTGCGGATTTCGTGCGAGAGGCCGGCGGTCAGCGTGCCCACCGAGGCGAGGCGCTCGGCGACCTGGGCGGCATCGTCCAGGCGCACGTGGCGCGCGGCCTTGGCGAGGGTGGCCAGCACGTCGGGCGTGGGGCACGGCTTGGCCAGGAAGTCCCACACGCCGGCGCGCACCGCCTCCGCGGCCGCCTCCACCGACGCGTAGCCGGTGAGCAACACCACCTCGCAGTCGGGGTTGTCCTGCTTGAGCGACTCCGCCAGCTGGGTGCCGGCGCCGTCGGGCAGGCGGAAGTCCACCAGCGCGACGTCGACCCACCCGCGGCCTTCCTTCAGCGCCGCCGCGCAGGAGGCCGCCGCGCGGACCTGGTAGCCCAGGTCGGTGAGAATCTCGGTGAGGTTGGCGACGAAGTCGGCGTTGTCTTCGACGAGGAGCACCCGGCCGTTCATCGCGGCGCTCCCGTCGGCAGCGACAACGTGAAGCGCGCGCCGCCCAGCGCCCCGGTGTCCGCCTCGATGCTCCCCTCGTGGCGGTCGACGATGCGCTTCACCAGCGCCAGGCCGAGGCCGATGCCGCCCGGCCTCGCCGACACCAGGGGCTCGAAGAGGCGCGGGCGCACCGAGGGCTCGATGCCCGGCCCGTCGTCGTCGACCGTCAACCGCACCAGGGGCCCCGCCTCCTCCAGCGTCAGCAGCACCCGGCTGCGCGCGAAGTGCAGCGCGTTGTCGAGGAGGTTCACCATCGCCTGACGGAGCTGAAAGGTGTCGCCAGAGAAGGGCGCAGGAGGCCCGGACACCTCCAGGGTCACCCCGGGCGGCAGCGCGAGGCCGCGGCGCGCCTCCTGCACCAGCTCCTCCAGCGAGGTGCGCACCGGCACCAGCGGGCGGTCGGCGATGAGGTTCGAGAGCTGGGTGATGATGTCGTTGCTCAGCTTCACCTGGCGGCCGATGCGCTCCAGGTGGAGGGGGCAGGCCTCGTGGGCATCGGGCCTGCCCTTCAGCACGTGCACCGAGGTCTCGATGACGCTGAGGGGGTCGCGCAGCTCGTGGCCGATGCTCACCACCAGCTGTCCGTAGGTGGCGAGGCGCTCCGCGCGCGCCTGCGCCGCCTCGAGGTCTTCCCGGTAGGTGTGCAGCATCAGCGCCAGGTCGAGGTCGCAGGCGCGCTCCAGCGCGTGGTGGCCGTCGTGGTCGGCGTCGTCGAGGCGCGCCTGCAGCCCGGTGCGCATGATGTTCATGGCCGACACCATGTAGTGCTGCGGCAGGGCGATGCGCACGTGCACCCGGCCGATGCGCGCCTGCCGCTCCACGTAGGCTTCGTCCCAGGGGCCCTGCAGCAGGTCGTTCATCCACCGCTGCAGCGTGCCCTTGAGCTGCCCGACGTGGCGCTCGCCGCGGGTCAGCGCCGCGGCCGCGTCGGGGTGCTCCAGCACCCGCGCGTAGAAGGCCTCGGAGATGGCGGCGAAGTGCGGGCTGAGGCGAGCGTGCAGCGCGCGCAGCACCGCCTCGTCGTGCGCAGAGAAGCCGACGTAGCGCTTCAGGTCTTCGAACAGCGCGAACATGGCGCCCTCTTAGCGCCCCGGCTGACTCTTCGCGCTACTCGCAGGCCAGCGTGAGCGGGTTGCAGGTGTAGAGGCTGAACAGCCCGCAGGCGGCGTTCGGGTTGACGCAGAGGACGTTGCTGGTGATGACGCCGAAGAGGTCGCAGCACTGGTTCGAGGCACAGGCGGCGCACACATCAACGCCTGCGTCCCAGCCGCTGCCTCCGCCACCACCCGCGCCGCCGCCCGCTCCGCCACCGGTGCAGGTGGCGTTGTTGTTGGGGTTGATGGTGCCGGGGCAGGTGTTGACGGTGTTGCAGCCTCCCTGGTTGGTGCTGATGCAGTAGTTGCAGACGCCGGAGACGCCGGTGGCGCTGCTGCACGCCGGGTCGGTCACCCCGCACCCACAGTCACAGTCGAGGTCGGAGTACCAGTCGGGGTTGCAGGCCCAGCCCGCGGGCACCGTGGCGCCACCCCCACCGCCGGTGGGCGGGTTGGTGCAGGTGCGGTTGGTGCAGGTCTGGTTGCCGGCGCACTGTTGGCAGGTGGCCCCGCTCTGTCCGCACGCGGCGGTGCTGGT
>CALNBU010001024.1 GCA_937875615.1 uncultured Archangium sp. | reverse complement strand
ACCTCCACGGGCCCGGCGTGTACGGCTACCTCTCGGGCGAGCGCGGCACGCACCGCCGCATCGACGACGACGCGCGCGTCAGCGCCTACGTGCGGCTCTACCGCCCGGCCGCGGCGGCGGTGGAGCGCCCCGAGGGCCTGTCGCTGGACAGCCGCGAGCTGCGGCGCCGCCCGGGCGCCTTCGTGGAGCGGGTGGCCGCGCAGGTGTCGGCGCGCGACGAGAAGACGGGGCGGGAGCTGACGTTGCTGGGCGCGCTCGAGGTGGTGCAGCTGGAGTCGCTGGCCGTCACCGTGCTGGGGGCGCAGGGCGAAGGCGGCGAAGAGGTGCGGCGCTACTTCGTGGGTCGCAGCCCGCGCGTCGAAGACCCGCGCACGGGAGAGGCCAGCCCGCGCGTGAAGGACGTGCTGCGCGGCGAAATCGACCTCTTCATCGCCGCGTGGATTACCCGCCCTCCCGAGTCGCCGGAGTCGTCGCGTTCCAACGCTGGAACGCAGTGATGTTCAGCGCCCTGGTTGCGCCGGGTCCGCCGGCTGCGCAGAGTGACTGACATGAGCGAGCTGACCCGCCGGGAGACCATCGCAGGAGGCGCCGTGGCGCTGACGTCGCCGTCGAAGTCTGGCCGAATGCCGGTGGCCTTCGTGCCCCACGGCGGCGGCCCCTGGCCCTTCATGGACAACGACTTCGGAGACCCGGAGGGCGTGGCTGGCCTGCGGCGCTACCTGGAGTCGCTCCAGTCGTTGCCGCGCACGCCGCCCAGGGCGCTGCTGGTGGTGTCCGCGCACTGGGAGGCGTCGGTGCCTACGGTGATGACGCACGCCAGGCCGCCCATGTTGTTCGACTACTACGGCTTCCCTCCGTCGACGTACCGGCTGTCGTGGCCGGCGGCGGGCGACGCGAAGCTGGCCGGCCGGGTGCGGGGCCTCCTCGAGGGCGCGGGCTTCAAGACGGGGGAAGACGCGGAGCGCGGCTTCGACCACGGCACCTTCGTGCCGATGATGTTGACCTACCCCAGGGCGGACCTGCCGGTGGTGCAGCTCTCGCTGGAGAAGGGCCTCGACCCGGCCCGGCACCTGGCCATGGGTCGGGCGCTGGCGCCGCTGCGCGACGAGGGCGTCTTCATCATCGGCAGCGGCATGACCTTCCACAACCTGCGCATCTTCTTCGACGGCCGCGGCGTCCCGGTGGCGGAGGCCTTCGACGCGTGGCTCAAGGAGGCGTGCCTCGCCCCGGCCCCGGTGCGCAACGAGTCGCTCGCGCGTTGGGAGCAGGCGCCGGGCGCCCGCGCCGCGCACCCGCGCGAAGAGCACCTGCTGCCGCTGATGGTGGTGGCGGGCGCCGCGGGTGACGACCGGGCCACCGTCGCCTGGAATGGCACCTTCGGTGGCCTGCGGTTGTCGGCGTACCACTTCGCCTGACGGCGCCTCAGGGCGCCGGCGGCGGCGCCAGCTCGGTCGCCATGCCCAGGGTCTCGGCGCCGGCCTGTCGGGCGCCGTCGAGGGCCGCCACCAGCCGCGCGTAGTTGGCCTGCCCGTCGGCGGTGAAGAACACCAGCCGCTCGCCCTGTGGCCGCGCCGCCAACATGCGCGTCAGCGCCGTCACGTAGGTGGCCTGGTCCGGCATCGGCGCCTGGTTGATGCGGAGCTCTCCGGCCTCGGTGACGCTCACCACCACTTGCTGGTCGGGCATCTCCTGCTGCACCTCGACCTGCTCGCTGTCGGGCACCCGCACCTCGATGTCCTTCTCGAGCAGCGGCGTCACCACCATGAAGATGATGAGCAGCACCAGCACCACGTCGACCATGGGCGTGATGTTGATGTCGGCGCTCACGCCGCTCTGGGGCGAGACGGAGATTTTTCGTCGTCGTCTCGCCATCAGCGCGCCAGCTCCTCGACGCCCAGCGCGATGGACTTCGCGCCGGCGCCATGGGCGAGGTGCATCACCCGGCGCACGTCGTCGAAGGTGAGCGACCGGTCTCCCTTGAGCAGCAGGCGCCGCCCCGGTTGCTTCGACAGCCGGGCCTGCAGCGCCGCCTGGAAGCCGGCCTCGTCGTACTCGTCGCTCTCGAGGTAGATGCGGCGGTCGGGCGTCACCGAGATGACCAGCGGGTCCGCCGCGCCCTTCCGCTCCGCGTCGGCCTTCGTCGCCTGCGGCAGCTTCACGTCTTTGCCGCGCTGGAGCATCGGCGTCACCACCATGAAGATGATGAGCAGCACCAGCACCACGTCCACCATGGGCGTGATGTTGATGTCTGCCTTGATGCCCTTCCTGCCGCCTGGCTGCATGGCCATGGTGGCTTACCGGGCGAAGTGCTTCGTGACCTGGTCGAGGAACTCGTTGCTCGACTCCGAGAGGTCGACCGCGCGGGCGTCGATCCACCCCTGGAGGAAGTTGAAGGCCATCACCGCGGGGATGGCCACCAGCAGCCCGAAGGCGGTGGTGATGAGCGCCTCGGCGATGCCGGCGGACACCGTCCCCAGGCCGCCGGAGCCGGACTTCGCCATCTGCTGGAAGGCGTTCACGATGCCCATGGTGGTGCCCAGCAGGCCGATGAAGGGCGCGGTGGAGCCCACGGTGGCCAGCACGCCGAGGCCGCGCTTGAAGCTCTGTACCTCCCGGGCCGCCTGCCGCTCGAGGGCGCGCGCCACCGATTCGATGGCCACGTCCTTGTCCGAGGGCGCGGTCTTGAGGGCCACCAGCCCGGCGTTGATGGTGCGGCCGAGGTGGCCGCCGTTCTTCTGGAGCGACTCCTTCGCCGCCGCGTCCACGCCGCCGCCCTCGATGACCCGCGCCATGTGCTGCGCGAAGCGCACCGACTCGGCGCCGCTGCGGAGGTACACCGCGATGCGCTCGAACATCACCACCAGGCTGGCGACGCTCATCAGCGCCATGGTCCCCACCACCAGCTTGGCGAAGAGGCCCATCTCTGCCCACATGTGACTGAGTGAAAACTCCATGGTGTCTCCCGGGGACTGCGACGTGCGTGCTGCGGCGCTCCTACTTCGGCAGGCTGAACTGGAAGTTGAGCGTGTACTTGATGCTGATGGGTTTGCCCTGAAAGGTGCTGGGGGTGCACTTCATCGACTCCAGCTTCTGCACCACGCGCTCCTTGAGGTGGGGCAGCGGCTTGAGGACCTTGCAGCGCTGCACCACGCCGTCGGCGAGGATTTCGCATTGGACAATCATCGTCCCCTCCACGCGCGACTCGAGGGCCTCGCGGCTGTAGGCGTCGCGCTGGAGCGCCTGGCGGTCGCAGCTGGGGCGGGTCATCCCCTCGCCGAAGGGCACCACGTCGGTGCCGGTCCCGCCCGGCACGCCGCCCACCACCCCGCCGACGGTGCCTCCGACCACGCCGCCCACGACTCCGCCCTGCACGCCACCTTCGACGCCGCCCTGTTGGCCGCCGGGCTCCGGTTGCGCCGCCTCGGGCTCGGGGGTGGGGTCGGCCTCGGGCGGCGTCTCCCGGGGAAGCTCCCTGGGCTGGACCAGCAGCTCGCGCTTCGGCTTCTTCGGTTCGACCTTCTTGTCGGCGCGCGGCGTCGACGCGCCGCGGGCGGAGGCGGCGGAGGAGGGGGCGGCGGAGCGGCCGCAGCGAAGAACTTCACCTCTGGTTCAACCAGCGCCACGGGTGCCGGGCGCGCCGCGAGCACCAGCACCGCTGCGATCAGCCCTGCATGAACAGCGATGGAGATCAACGCGCCGGCCCCGAAGCGGCTCTTCGACGCTTCACCGCGTTTCAAGACTGACGCGAACATTCCGCTCTGTGCATAGCAGAATCCAGGGGCCCGTTGACATTGGCACACGTTGGGCGCAAGTGTGCGCCGCGCAATTCGTCCACCTGGGAGGGTCTTTCCGTGCACGAGTCTTCGAGGTTGTTTCGCGGGCTGCTCGCGGCCGCGGCGTTGCTCGTGATCGGGCTCGCGGTCGCTGGCGGGGTGATGCTGGCATCGCGCACTCCCTCGGACCGACTCAACGCACCTTCCCTATCCCAACAGCC